>JANLZT010000112.1:0-3077 GCA_031366465.1 Betaproteobacteria bacterium
CAAAGGCGGCCAGATAGGTCAGCCCGTACCAGTGGATCTGGATGGGCCCCAACGACAGGGCCACGGGGTCGAACTGGGGATGCACAAGCATCAACACGCTCCGCGATTAACAAACATGCAAAGCCAGCATTGTCCACGCGCCCGATAAACTCCCAGACAGTCCAACAGGAAGCCCCCGATGCCTTCAAACCGCCGCTCCAGGAACATCACCGAAGGCGTTGCCCGTGCGCCCAACCGGTCCATGTACTACGCCATGGGCTACACCGAAGCCGACTTCGGCAAGCCGATGATTGGCGTCGCCAACGGCCACAGCACCATCACGCCGTGCAATTCGGGCTTGCAGAAACTGGCCGATGCGGCGATCAATGAGCTCAAAGCAGCAGGCGCCAACCCGCAGGTTTTTGGCACGCCGACCATCAGCGACGGCATGGCGATGGGCACCGAGGGCATGAAGTACAGCCTGGTGTCGCGCGAAGTCATTGCTGACTGCGTCGAGACCTGCGTCGGCGGCCAGTGGATGGACGGCGTGCTCGTCATCGGCGGCTGCGACAAGAACATGCCCGGCGGCATGATGGGCATGCTGCGCGCCAATGTGCCGGCGATCTATGTCTACGGCGGCACCATCCTGCCGGGCCGCTACAAGGGCCAGGACCTGAACATCGTCAGCGTCTTCGAGGCGGTGGGCCAGTTCTCGGCCGGCAAGATGACCGAAGAGGACTTCTGCCAGATCGAGCGGCGCGCCATCCCGGGCACCGGCAGTTGCGGCGGCATGTACACCGCCAACACCATGAGCTCGGCCTTCGAGGCCCTGGGCATGAGCCTGCCCTATGCCAGCACCATGGCCAATGTCGAGGACGAGATCGTCGGCATGGTGGATACCGCTGCCAAGGTGCTGGTCGAGGCGGTCAAGGCCGATCTGAAGCCCCGCGACATCGTCACCAAAAAGGCGATCGAGAACGCGGTGGCGGTGATCATGGCCACCGGTGGCTCGACCAATGCGGTGCTGCACTTTCTGGCGATTGCCCATGCGGCCGAGGTCGACTGGACCATCGACGATTTTGAGCGCATCCGCCGCAAGGTGCCGGTGCTGTGTGACCTGAAGCCCAGCGGCCAGTACCTGGCCATCGACCTGCACCATGCCGGCGGCATCCCGCAGGTGATGAAAACCCTGCTGGTCGCCGGCCTGCTGCACGGTGACTGCATCACCATCACCGGCAAGACCGTGGCCGAGAACCTGGCCAGCCTGCCCGACGCGCCGCGCGCCGACCAAGCCGTGATCCGCGCCATCGGCAAGCCGATGTATGCGCAAGGCCACCTGGCCATCCTGCGCGGCAACCTCGCACCCGAGGGCTGCGTGGCCAAGATCACCGGCCTGAAAAAACCGGTGATGACCGGCCCGGCACGGGTCTTCGACGACGAGCAATCGGCGCTGGCCGCGATCATGGCCAAGCAAATCGTGGCCGGCGACGTGATGGTGTTGCGCTATCTGGGCCCCAAGGGCGGCCCGGGCATGCCCGAGATGCTGGCGCCCACCGGCGCGCTGATCGGCCAGGGCCTGGGCGAGAGCGTGGGCCTGGTCACCGATGGCCGCTTCTCGGGTGGCACCTGGGGCATGGTGGTGGGCCATGTGGCGCCCGAGGCTTACGCCGGCGGCAACATCGCGCTGGTGCAGGAGGGCGACTCGATCACCATCGACTCCCACCAATTGCTGCTGCAATTGAACGTGGCCGACGACGAGCTGGCGCGCCGCCGCGCCGCGTGGACCCAGCCCAAACCCCGCTACACCCGTGGCGTGCTGGCCAAGTTTGCGCACAACGCCAGCAGTGCCAGCACCGGCGCGGTGCTCGACAGGTTCGACTGATCGCAGTAGAGGCGAGGCTGGCTTGGCTGGCAGCCTGATCGGCCTGCACGCCGATCAGCGCTGATCGGGCCCGCTGCGGCTGCCGGGGCCGGATCGGCTGTTGGCATCAAAGCGCGAATCACCAAAGCGCGCACCCTGCTGGCGCTGGCTCATGGCCTCCACGCGCGCCGCGCGGCGGCGCTTTTGCTGGGCCTCGTCGCGCCGCTGGGCGGCACGGGTGGTCCAGCCCAACTGGTCGGACAACTGCCACCAGACCACGGCCAGCGCAAACGGCGCCAGCACCAACCACCAGGGCCAGTGCGCCACCGGGCCCAGGATGGCCAGCTTCAAGACCAACAACACCACACCGACGACGACGAACCCCATGGCTTGCTCCGTTGGGCGGGCAGCGCGTGACGGCGTCACGTCAACCGGCCGGGCTAAACTCCGTTGTCTCACTGTAGTCCAGCGTCAAACCTCCGTCCTTAGGTGAAAAACACATGTTGAAACAAATTTCCTTGATCGCTTCGATGGCTGCCGTGGTCAGCATGCCGGCTTTTGCCAATGCCGATCTGGCGCAAAAGAAGAGCTGCCTGGCCTGCCATGCCACCGACAAGAAGTTGGTTGGCCCGTCCTACAAGGATGTCGCCGCCAAGTACGCCGGCCAGAAAGACGCCGCCGCCAAGCTGGCCGAGAAAATCCAAAAGGGTGGTGTGGGCAACTGGGGCCAGATCCCGATGCCCGCCAACCCGCAGGTCAGCGCCGATGAAGCCAAGACCCTGGCCGCCTGGGTACTGTCGATCAAGTAAGCGCTTCATCAACCGCCCAGCAAAAAGCCCCGCACTGCGGGGCTTTATTTTTGGGCGCCGCCTGGGTCAGAACTTGTCGCCAAGTTGACCCAGGATCGCCGGATTTTGGTGCCCGCTCACATCGCTGCGCGATATGAGCAGGCCCCGAACCCGGCTGGTCGCCTGGCGGCGCCCTCGGCGCCGACGCGCCGCCTGGGTCAGAACTTGTCGCCAAGTTGACCCAGGATCGCCGGATTCTCCAAGGTCGAAGTATCTTGGGTGATGGCCTCGTCCTTGGCCAGGCTGCGCAACAGGCGGCGCATGATCTTGCCGCTGCGGGTCTTGGGCAGGTTGTCGCCGAAGCGGATGTCCTTGGGCTTGGCGATCGGGCCGATCTCCTTGCCCACCCAATCGCGCAACTGCTTGGCGATGGCCTTGGCCTCGTCGCC
>JANLZT010000182.1:0-4846 GCA_031366465.1 Betaproteobacteria bacterium
CGTTGAACGGGTCCTTGAAGCGGGCTTGCGGCTGGTAGGCCTGCGCCAGCCGGCCCTGCGGCGCCAGGTCCTGGGGCGCCAGGCTCTCGAACAGGCGCACCACCCGGTCGACCCGGGCGTCGGTGTGGCGGGTGTGGCCAGGGCGGGGGGCGGTGACGGCGATCAACGGCTGTGCCTCAAGCCCGCAGCGCGCGGCGCATGGCGCCAAAGTAGAGCGCGTCGGGCAGCGCCCGCAGGGCCTTGAGCAAGCGCGTGAAGCGCTTGGGGAAGTGGATCTCGAACTGCCCCGCCGCCCAGCCGCGCAGGATGGCCTGGGCGGCGGCCTCGGGGCTGATCAGCGCTGGCATGTGGAACTGGTTGCCGGCGGTCAACGAGGTGGCGACAAAGCCCGGGTTGACCACGGACACGCCGATGCCGGCGGCGTGCAGGTCCATGTACAGCACCTCGGCCAGGTTGATCAGCGCGGCCTTGGTGGGGCCATAGGCCAGCGCATTGGGCAGGCCGCGGTAGCCGGCCACGCTGGCCACCAGGCTGAGGTGCGCGGGCATCCCGGCAGCGGCTTGCGCGGCCAGCGCGGGCAGTGTGGCGGCCAGCAGGTTGAGCGCGCCCACATAGTTGATCTGCTGGTGCTGCACGGCCTCGGCCAGGTCAAAGGCGCTGGCCTGCATCGCCTGGTAATGGCCGGCGCAGTACATCACCAGATCGAGCCGGCCGTGGCGTTGGCGCAGCCCATCAGCGGCCTGCTGCACCGCCTGGGCGTCGGTGGCGTCCAGCGCCAGGCCCAGGGCGCCCGGGTGGTCGGCCACGAAAGCGTCGAGCGCGGCCTGGCTGCGGGCCGACACGCTGACCAGGGCGCCCAACTGGTGCAGGCGGCTGGCGGTGGCGCGGCCGATGCCGGTGGACGCGCCGACCAGCCACACCGGGCGGCCGATCCAGTCGGTGAGGCGGGGGTTGAGCGACATGGCGGGACGGCTTTCGGCGGCGGGGCGGTGGGGGAGGGTTGTCAGGGCCGGCGTTGGGCGTCGGGTCAAGCTGGATCCAACAGCGGCCGCTGGGCCCAGAGCAGCGCGGCGGCGGCGGCCTTGAGCAGACAGGGCAGGGCGGCGTAGACCAGCCCCAGTGCGGCCAGTGCTGCGGGCTTGCGCTCACCCGGGGCATAGCCCAGGGCTTGCAGTAGCGGCAGCGACAGGCCGGCGGCCAGCGCCAGGTTGAGCTTGTTGGCGCAGGTCCACCAGCCAAAGTAGCGGCCCTCGTGGCGCAGCGCGTGGCCGGCCCGTGTGATCACCCCGGCCAGCAGCGCGCTGGGGATGGCCAGGTCGGCACCCAGCGCCACGCCGCTGGCCGCACAGATCAGCGCGAAGGCGGGGGCGTCACCCGGGCCCAGCCCGGCCGCCCAGGCAAAGGCTGCCACCGCCAGCGCCATGCCGGCCAGCCAGCAGCGCAGCAGGCCCCAGCGGGCGACGCTGCGCACCCACAACGGCATCGACAGCGCGGCGGCCGCAAAGTAGCCACCCAGCAAGTACGGCACCCAGGCCGGCGCCTGCAGGCGGTCGCGGATGAAGAACAGCACCAGCGTGGCCGGGATCGCGCTGGCCACGCCGTTGAGCAGGAACACCGCCATCAGCCGCCGGAACGCCGGCACCCGCCACGGCAGCCAGGCATCGGCTGGCGCAGCCTGCGCTGGGCTGGCCTGGCCTGGGCGATACGGCGCGCCCGCCAGGGCCCACAGCGCCAGTACCAGCAGCAAGGTGCAGGTGACCACCATCGCCGGGATGCCGACCAGCGCCGGCAACACACTGGCCGCCAGCACGCCGGCCAAGGCCAGCCCTTCGCGCCAGCCCACCAGTTGCGCCTGGGCCGCCGCGCCGCCGCCCAGCCGGGCGCCCCAGGCCTGGTGCAGCAGACCCAACAGGCTGTAGCCCAGGCCGGTGACCAGCAACGCCGCCGCACACCAGCTGAGCAAGACCGCCGCACTGCCCGGTGGCGGGACGAACAGCGCGGCAAAGCCGGTGGCCATCAGCAGGCCGGCCAGCAGCGCCAGTGCCATCGCATCACGGCGTGGCCGCGCCAAGGCCCGGTCGGCGCACTGGCCCAGCCAGGGATCGACCAAGGCGTCGAAGGCCCTGCTGCCCAACAGCACCGCGCCCAGCCAGGCCAGCGGCACGCCGAGTCGCGCACCGTAGTGGCTGGGCAGCAGCACGTACAGCGGCAGCGCTGCGAAGGCCAGCGGCGCGCCCAGCGCGCCGTAGCGCAGGCCCTGCAACACCGACAGGCCGCCCGCCGGTCGGGTGCTGACCGCAGCCAGCCCGGGGTTCATCACACCAACCCCAGCAGTTGCTCGCGCAGGCGCGGCTCGGCCGTACGGGGCGACAGCCAGATGCCGAAGAAGAGCCGGCTGAAATCCGCATCGGCAATGTCGCCCCGCAGCTGGCCGTTGAAGTGAAAGCGCGCACCACCACCGCTGCGCATCAGGCCGGTCAGGCGGTCACCGGCCCGCACATCGGGAAACAGCCGGGTCATCGCCGCCAGCCATTGGGTGGCCTGGGCCGCGTCGACCGTGCCGACCCGGCGCATCTCGTCGATAGAGCGGTTGGCAATCTGCTCGCCCACCAGCCGGCGGCCGTAGATCAGCTCCAGCGCCAGCGGCGGCAGGGCCGGATCGGCGGCTGGGGCGGCTGGCGTCCAGAGCCGGATGTCGTAGACATGCAGGCCCAGGAAACGCATCACCGCACTGCCGCGCAGGCGGGCGCCGGGCAGGTCGATGGCCAACTCGGGCGGCGGCTGGCGCGCTGCATCGGCGGCGTGGTTGGCCACTGCCTGCGCCGCTGCCGGGATCAGGCCGCTGCCGAGTCCGGCCAGGCCGGCGATGCCACCGAGCAGCACCCGGCGCCGGCCCTGGCTGCCTGCAGGCAGCGCTGGCGGGCCCGCCCGCATCACGGCCGCCGCAGCGTGAACTGCATGACGTCGGTGCTGCCGCTGGTGAACGCCGCTTCGCAGTAAGCCAGGTAGAACTCCCAGGTGCGCATGAAGCGGGTGTCAAAGCCCAGGCCGCGCACCTGCGCGTCCTGGTGCAGAAAATCCTGGCGCCAGCGGCGCAGCGTCTCGGCATAGTCGGGCCCGAAGGCCAGCTCGCGCTCGACCACCAGCCCGGCCTTGGTGGCCTCGGTGCGGAAGGCCTGCGGGCAGGGCAACAGCCCACCCGGGAAGATGTACTGCTGGATGAAATCAGTCCCCGCCACATAGCGCTCGAACAGCGCGTCGTCAATCGTGATGGCCTGGATGCAGGCGCGCCCGCCGGGCTTGAGCTGTTGGTACAGGGTTTGGAAGTAGCCGGCCCAGTACTCACGCCCCACCGCTTCGAACATCTCGATCGAGACGATGGCATCGAAGGGCCCGTCGGCGATGTCGCGGTAGTCCTGCAGGCGCAGCCGAGCCCGGTCGGCCAGGCCGGCCTCGGCCAGGGCCTGCTGGGCGAAGGCCAGTTGCTCGGCCGACAGCGTGATGCCGGTGACCTGTACCCCAAAGTTGCCGGCCGCCAGCTCGGCCAGGCCACCCCAGCCGCAGCCGATCTCCAGCAGCCGGTCGCCGGCCTGCAATCGGCACTCGGCCAGCGCACGCTGCATCTTGGCCCGTTGCGCGCTGGCGGTGCTTTGGGCCAGGTTGCCGTTGAACCATGCGCTGGAGTAGCTCATCGTCGGATCCAGCCACAGCCGGTAAAACGCATTGCCCAGGTCGTAGTGGGCATGGATGTTGCGCTTGCTGCCGGCGCGTGAATTGCGGTTGAGCAGGTGGCGGGCACGGTTGAGCAAGTTGCCCCACCAGGTGCCGTAGACCACCGCCTCCAGCGCCGAGCGGTTGGCGATGAACAGCGACAGCAGCGCCACCAGGTCGTTGGCGGCCCAGTCGCCGGCGATGAAGGACTCGGCAAAACCGATGTCACCGGCCCGCAGCGCGGCGGCGCAGACCCGCCAGTTGTGCAGCCGCACCGCGGCATGCGGCTCGGCGGTGGCGCCGCTGCCAAAGCGCAGCTGGCTGCCATCCGGCAGTTGCACGTCGAGGGTGCCCACCCGCAGGTGGCGCAGCAGCGCGAACAGTGCGCGGGCGGCCGGTGGCGCCGACGACGGCAGCGCGCCCAGGGTGGCGGCGCGCGGCGCTGAGCGGGTGGCGGATGGCGTCATGGCGGGCTGCCTGTGGTGTTGACAGAGGAGTGTGCGGAGGCGGGATGGGGGCGGTCCGCCAGGCCCAGGCGGCCAAAGAACGGCACCCGCCGGGCCAGCAGGCACAGGGCCTGCCAGTGGATGCGGGCCACCACCCCCAGCATCAACAGCGGCATGCGCCACAAGGCCTGGCGCAGGCGCTGCGGCGTCAGCGGGGCCAGCACGCCGCTCACGCTGGTCAGCAGCAGCGGGCCCTGGGCGTCGTCATGCTCGATGCGGGCCACCGTGCGCCCACCATCGGCCGGCTGGCTGCCCGGGGTGCGCATGAAGCGGAAGCGGTACTGGCCAGTGACCTGGCAGAAGGGCGAGACCTGCAGCAATTTTCGGGCGCTGATCTCGCGGCCATAGCCCAACTGCGGGCCCGCCAGCAGGTAGCTGTGGCGGCCGCCAAAGGTGTTGTTGACCTCGGCCAGCACCGCCGTCAGCGTGCCATCGGCCCGGTGGCAATACCAGAAGCTGACCGGCTTGAAGGCCTGGCCCAGCATGCGCGGGTAGGTGTGCAGCCAGACCTCGCCCCGTGCGTCGGTGATGCCTTGGGCCAGCAGTTGTTCATCCAGCCAGGCCAGGCAGTCGCCGCGGCCGTCGCCGTGGTCGGCATCGTGAAAGCTGACCCAGCCGCCCAGGTTGCG
>JANLZT010000188.1:0-5904 GCA_031366465.1 Betaproteobacteria bacterium
CCCGCCGCGGGCGCCGACGATCAGGTCAGTGCCCGAGACCGCCGCCGAGAAGTTGTGCCGCACGTCCTGGCGCAGCCGTTCGATGCCCAGCAGCAGCAGGGTTGACAGCGCGATCGACGCCAGCACCAGGCCCAGCGCAAATCGCCGGTTCCAGGCGCTGCGGGCGGCCAGGCTCAGCAAGGGCGGCATGGCGGCATCGGGGCTGAGGCCGTCAGATCAGGCGGCCAGCGCGTCGGCCGGTGGCCTGGCCAGGTTGATGGACGGCAGGTCGATCACCCGGTCAAAAGCCGCCGCCAGCCGCAGGTCGTGGCTGACAAACAGCAGCGCGCTGCCGGCCGCCGCGCAGCGCGCCAGCAGCAGGGCCATGAAGGATTCGCGCAGCGCCTCGTCCAGGGCCGAGGTCGGCTCGTCGGCGATCACCAGCTCGGGCGCGCCGATCAGGGCCCGCGCTGCGGCCACCCGCTGCTGCTGGCCGACCGACAAATGGGCCGCCGGGGCCTGCCACAGCGCGCGCGGCAGGCCGGTGTGGTGCAGCAGCTCGGCGGCGGCATCGTCACCAGTCCGATCACCCCCGACACGGGCGGCCTGCTCGGCGCGCCGCGGCGAAAAACGCAGCGGCAGCCGCACGTTGTCGATCACCGACAGGTAGGGCAGCAGGTTGAACTGCTGGAAGATATAGCCCAGGTGGTCGGCGCGGCGGCGGTCGCGCGCACCGCCGGCCAGCGCGGCCCAGGGCTGGCCAGCCAAGCTGCACTGGCCGCCCTGGGCCAGCAGCACCCCGGCGGCCAGCGCCAGCAGCGTGCTCTTGCCGCAGCCGCTGGGGCCGCGCAGAAAGACGGTCTCGCCAGGCTGCAGCAGCAGCGGCCCGAGTTGCAGGATGTCGGCGCTGGCGCCGGGCCAGCGGTAGCGCAGGCCGGACAGATCCAGCGCGGGCGAGGCGGGCGGGGCGAGCGGGGCGGGCGGGGGCATGGTGCGGCCGGGGTGGGCGCGGCAGCATAGCAGCGCCCCTGGCCGGCCACAGGGCTCAGCGCGGCTTGCGGCGCTGAGCCCCCAGCAAAGCCAGGCCGCCCAGCAGCAGGGCCCAGTGCTGCGGCTCAGGCACCGCAGCGGCGGCCAGCGCGGCCACGCCGGTGTCGGCAAAGTCGGTGAACACGCCGTCCACGCCCAGGCGCATGTAGTAGGCCATCTCGTCGATAGCGCCGGCCTGGCCGCCAGCAAAACCGTACTGGCTGGCGTCGTTGCGGAAGGTCCAGGTGTGCACCAACAAGCCGGCGGCATGGGCCGCCGCGATCACCCCGGTGCTGCCGTCCACGCGGCGGTCATTGATCGACAGGCCGGCCACACCATTGCGCTCGACGCCGTCGGCCACGGTCTTGACCAGGTAGGGCTTCCAGGGCCCGATCGCGTCGGCATAGCCTTTGACAAAGGCCAGGCCCTGGGCGGTGAGCAAGTCGGCAAAGCTGCGCGGGTCGCCGCGCACCGCAAAGTCATAGGGCTTGTCATAGGGTGCGGCCAGTGCCATCGAGCCGTCGGCATTGACATCGTCGGCATCGATCAGTTGCACCAGCTTGATATTGGTCTGGCCGTTCAGGTATTGCAGGTTGGCGACCTCGAAGCTCTGGATGAAGACCGGCGCATTGGCGTTGTTGCCGTAGGCGGCGTGCAGGGTACTGACCAGCGTGTCCTCGAAGTAGGTGGCCGAGCGGCCCTGGGCCAGCGACACGCCCTGCATATAGGTCGAGTGCTTGAGCTCGGGGTAGATGCCGACCGGCCGGCCGAGCTGGGCGCTGCGGGTTTGCGCCAGCGCGATCACCTCGGCCAGCGTGGGCACCTGCAACTGGCCGTCATAGGTGGTGGCGCGGCCGCGGGTCTGGATGGCCCTGAGCGTTTTCAGCTCGGCCAGCGTGAAGTCTTCGACAAACCAGTTGTTGGTCTCGGTCACACCGTCTATCACCTTGGTGGTGCGGCGGGCAGCGAACTCGGGCCGGCCGGCGACGTCGGTGGTGGCGCCGATCACGGGCTCGTGGCGGGCCACCAGCACGCCATCTTTGGTCATCACCAGGTCGGGCTCGATGAAGTTGGCGCCCAGCGTGATGGCCAGGTCGTAGCCGGCCAGCGTGTGCTCGGGCCGGTAGCCCGACGCACCGCGGTGGCCGATGATGAGCGGCGCCGCGCCGTCCAGCGTGTTCCAGGCCGGCTGCGCGGCGGCTGACTGCGCTGCGCCGGCTGCCAGCAGGCCGATCAGCAAGTGGGCTGCGGCGCTGATGGCGGCCCGGCCGCTGCGCAATTGGGGGGTGGCGGTCATCGAAGCTCCTCGTTGTGTTCGCGGCGGCCACCGGCTGGCAGCGCGCGTCGATGCTGACAGCTTGCCGATGGCTTGTGACCGGCGCATGACCCAGCGATGTAGGGGGTGCCGACACGCCCGGCCTGGGTGGCGATTGGTCGGCGCTGGCGGCAGCCTGTCGCAGCCCACGGGCGCCTGTCGCAAGGCGCTGGCCGGGCCGCTGGCGGCTGCCTACATTGCTGTCATCAACCACCCCCTGACCCCAACCCAGGAGCCCACCATGACCTACCAGCCCCAGCCTGCCGCCCTTCGCCAACAAGCCCTGGCCCTGGGCCTGGCCGCCGCCGTCACGGCCGCCGTGCTGTCGGGTTTGTTGGGTCTGGCCCAGGATGAGCAGGCCGCTCAACTCGCCCAACACCGGGCGCCAGCGGTGGCAACAGCGCCGGCCGCACCCGCCGTCTGATCGCCAGTGCCCGCCGAGACCCTCCAAGCATCCTCTGACCGGCCCCGTGATCCGGGGCCACTTTCGAGCCGGCCGCGTGCCGGCTCTTTTTTTGCCTCGGCCGGCGCTGGGCCTACCATGGCGACGGCCTTGACGGTGCGACCAGCCCGGGCGCGCGGCGGGCCTTCGGGAGGCCCTGGCATGCAAGCGATCTGGAACGGCGTGGTTGTCGCCGAGAGTGACGACACGGTGGTGGTGGAAGGCAACCATTACTTTCCCGCAGCGGCGGTCAAGGCCGAGTACCTGGTGCACAGCAACCACCGCACATCCTGCGCGTGGAAGGGCCAGGCCCGCTACCACAGCCTGCTGGTCAAGGGCGACCTGAACCCCGATGCGGTCTGGTACTACCCCGAGCCCAGCGAGGCGGCGGCGCAGATCCAGGGCCGGCTGGCCTTCTGGAAGGGCGTGCAAGTGAGCTGAGTTGAGGCGGGTTGCGCCGCAGCCGCTGCAGCAACGGCTGCGCAACTTCACCAACCCGTATCAATCGGCAAGCTGGCCTTGACGCTGCAAGGCAGCACAATTGCGGCTTTCTTCGGGAGCTGCAGCGTGGATCGAATCAAGACCTTTGGACAAACGGGCCAGGATGTGCGGCAGCGGCGGCGCTGGCTGGCAAGCTGGGCGGGGCTGGCGGGCGCGGCCGTGCTGGCGGTGGCCGGCTGCGGCGGCAGCAGCAACAGCGGCAGCGACACCGCCAGCGTGCGCTTGCTCAACGCCAGCACCGGCTATGCGTCGCTGGACCTGGCGCTGGGCACCACCAGCACCAACACCGCGATCAGCCCCGGCGCGGTGGGCAGCTATGCCGATGTCGCCACCACCGGCGTGGCCACGGTGATCACCGCCACCGGGTCGCCAGCGGCCCTGTCGTCGATCACCCGCACCTTCAGCAAGGCCACCCACTACACCCTGATGGCCTATGGCCAGGCCGGCGCCCTCAAGACGGTGATGATCGCCGAGGAGGTGGCCGCTGCGGCCAGCGGCCAGGCCAGCCTGCAGACGCTCAACTTGGCGCTCAATGCCGGCACCTTGGACATCTACCTGACCGGCAGCGCCGACGCGCTGGCCGACGCCTCCCCAGTGGCCACCGGCGTGGCCGCTGGCGGCAACACGTCCTTCACCACCTTGACGGCGGGCACCTACCGGCTGCGCGTCACCGGCTCTGGCGACAAGACCGATCTGCGGCTGGACGTGCAAGGCCTGGTGCTGGGCAGCACCCAGGTGGCCAGCCTGGTGCTCAGCGAGGGCATTGGCGGGGTGCTGGTCAACAGCGTGCTGGTGCAGCAGCAGGGCACGTCGGCCGCGCTCAACAACACCCAGGCCAGGGTGCGGGTGGTCAGCGCGGTCACTGCGGGCGCCAGCGTGACGGCCCGGGTGGGCGGCACCCCCGTGGCGGCCGGTGTGACCGCGCCCAACATCGGCAGCTATGCCCAGGTGGCCGGTGGCGGCACCGTGCCGGTGCTGCTCAGCGTCAACGGCACGGCAGTGGCGGTGGCCAACCAGCCGCTGCCGGTCGGTGGCGATTTCACGCTGCTGGTGTGGGGCACGGCGGCCGCGCCGCAGGTGACCCGGCTGGTCGATGACAACCGCTACCCGACGGTGGCCGGCAACGCCAAGATCCGGCTGATCAACGGCACCACCGGCACCGCCACCGCGATGACCTTGAAGGCCGATTTCAGCGCTGTGGCGGCCTCGATCAACCCGGGCCAGGCCTCGGACTACGGCAACGTCGCGGCCAACAACGCGATGCGGCTGGACGTCAGCTCGGGCAGCAATGCCACGCTCTTCACGCTGACCGGCGCCACCGTCGCCGCCAAGGGCCTGTACACCATGTACTTGCTGGGCGACGCCGCCGCGCCGGTGGCCGACTTCCGGCGCGACCGCTAAGACAGAGCAGGCGGTCAGGCGGTCTCAGGCCGCCGTCAAGCCAGCCGCCCGGCCTGGAAATCCTGCACCGCCTGGTAGAGCTGCTCGCGGGTGTTCATCACAAACGGGCCGTGCTGGGCGATGGGCTCGCCCAGCGGGGCGCCGGCGATCAGCAGTGCACGGCTGGGCTCGGCGCCGGCCTGCAGCAGCACGCCGTCGCTGTCGGCGCCGTCGGCCAGGATCGCCATGCGCTGCAGCGGCACCGGCGTCTCGCCGATCATCAGCGTGCCGCGGTAGACATAGACAAAACCGTTGTGGCCGGGCGGCAGCGCCTGCTCAAAGCGCGCGCCCGGCGCCAGGTGAATGTCGAGGTAGAGCGGCTCGGTGCGCGGGCGCTGCACCGCACCGACCACCCCCTGGCTGTGGCCGGCAATCACCCGCACAGTGGCCCCCGCGCCCTGCCATTCGGGGATCTGCGCGCTGGGGATGTCGCGGTAGCCGGGGGCCTGCATCTTGTCGGCGCTGTGCAGGTTCAACCAAAGCTGGAAGCCCTCCATCAGGCCCTCTTCTTGCTCGGGCAGCTCACTGTGGATCACGCCGCGGCCGGCGGTCATCCACTGCACGCCGCCGTTGCTGAGCAGGCCCTCATTGCCGGCCGAGTCGCGGTGGCGCATGCGCCCGGCAATCATGTAGGTGATGGTCTCGAAGCCGCGGTGCGGGTGGTTGGGGAAGCCGGCGATGTAGTCGCCGGGCTGGTCAGAGCCAAAGGCGTCGAGCATCAAGAAGGGGTCGAGCCGGCGCTGCAGCGGCTGGTCCAGCACCCGGGTGAGCTTGACGCCCGCGCCGTCGCTGGTGGCCTGGCCGGTGACCAGGCGCTCGACGCGGCGCGGCCGCAGCACGGCGGCGGGCAGAGGGCCGGTGGGGATGGCAACAGGCTTGGCCAGGGTGGTGGTATCAGACATGGTGGTTGGGCCTTTCGGGTGATTGGGGCGCGTTGACGATGGCAGGCCATTGAACCCGCCTGGGCCGCCAAGGTCGTTGAATTGCCTTGCACGGTGGCATCAATCAAACGGCCTGGTAGTTGGCCTGGTAGTTGGCCTGGTAGTTGGCCTGGTAGTCGGCCTGGTGGCCGAATCAAGCGACCACCAGCCCCGCATCGGGCACCAGCAAATAGCCGGCAAATGCGAAGTTGGCAAAGCTCGACCGGTAGCGGCCCTGGCCGGTGCGCAGCAGGTCGATCACCACGCTGTCGTCCAGC
>JANLZT010000234.1:0-1695 GCA_031366465.1 Betaproteobacteria bacterium
CGAGGCGGGCTGATGGCCTCGCCGGATAGCCCGGATCGGCAGCCGCAAACGGGCTGATCAGTCGTCGAAACCGACGAAGACTGCGGCCTGGTCGACTGATTTGCGCTGCGAGACCACGGCATTCGCCGGGAAGGATTCGTCCGGCCAGCCGATGGCCACGCAGGTCTGGATCAGCTGGTCATCCGGGATGCCGGCCTCGGCCCGCACCACCGGCGACTGCATGATGCCCTGGCTGTTGATGACGCAGCCCAGCCCGCGCGACCAGGCCGCATTGACCAGGCAATTGACCACGCCGCCGCAATCGAAGGGGGCGATGTCATTGCCGTAAAGGCTGCGGTCATAGGTGATGACGATCGAGACCGGCGCGTCAAACTGGCGAAAGCCCCGCAAGACCCAGTCTTGCCGCGCGGCCTTGTCGTCGCGCGCAATGCCCATCGCGGCGAACAACTGCTTGGCAATGCCGATTTGCCGGTCGCGGTGCACGCCGCCGTAGCCCGGGCCCATGCGGAACTCGCGCGAGTCGGGCACCCCGGCCAGGTTGCGCGCCACATTGCCGTGGCGGATGCGGTCGAGCACCGCACCGGTGACCACGTAAAAATTCCAGGGCTGGGTATTGAGCGAGGTCGGCGCGCGCAGCGCCAGCGCGATCAGCTCCTGGATCAGCGGCTTGGAGACCGGCCGCTTCAGGAACCCCCGGATGCTCCGGCGGCCTTGGACCACCACATCAAACTCCATTGCCGTCTCCCCCATCGCCGTCTTGATCGTTGACCCGCAAGCCCGCTGCCGAAGGGGCTGGCTTTCAAAGCGGCGATTTTCACTGCGGGTGGGGTGCCAGCCATGACGCGCACGTTACCGCCCGATGTCAAGGCCGGCTGATCGGCGTGACGAAGCTGGCCGGGTCGTCCGAGGGCAGCACCCAATTCGGGCGCGCGCAGCCGGCTGGCGCTGCCTGGCCAGGCGTATGGCGCTACCATGGTTGCCCCGCTCCGCCGCGGCCGTCCTCCCGGGCATGCCGCGCGCACTCCGACCAGTGAGGTTGCAATGGCAGCACGTTCAATCGCTTCCTTGACCCTGAGCTTCGGCCTGGTGTCGATCCCCGTGAAGCTCTACTCGGCGACCGAGTCGTCGAGTGCGGTCAAGTTCAACCTGCTGGCCAAGGACGGCTCTCGCCTGAAGCAGCAGTACGTGTCGGAGAAGGACCAGGCCGTGGTGGCGCGCGCCGACATGGTCAAGGGCTACGAGTTCGAGAAGGACCGCTTCGTGCTGTTCTCGCCCGAGGAGCTGAAGACGCTGGAAGAGGCCAGCAACCCGGCAATCGAGATCATGGCCTTCATTCCCGAGCAATCGGTGGACCCGCTGTTCTACGACAAGGCCTACCTGATCGCTCCCGACAAGCGCGGCGGCAAGCCCTACGCGCTGCTGGCCCAAGCCATGCGCCAGAGCGGCCGCTGCGCGCTGGCCAAGTGGGCCTGGAAGAGCAAGCAGTACGTGGTGCAGGTGCGGCCGGTGGAAGACGGCCTGGTGCTGCAGCAGCTGCTGTATGCCGACGAGGTGCGTTCGCTGAAAGACCTGGCGATCGAGCCGGTGACCGTGACCGCTGGCGAACTGCAGCTTGCGCTGCAACTCATAGCCCAGATCTCGCAGGACGCCTACGACCCGACGCAGTACGTCGACGGCGAGCGACGGCGCATCCTG
>JANLZT010000267.1:0-23537 GCA_031366465.1 Betaproteobacteria bacterium
CGCCTTCAACACCCTGGTCAAGACCGCCAGCGAGGTGATCCGTCGCCACGAGCAGCACCTTCAGGGCACGCTGCACAAGCAGATCACGGTGGATGTGGCGGGCCAGCGGGTACAGGTGCAACTCGACATCCAGCCCGATGACGAATCGCCCACGGCCACCCTCAGCGCGGTGGACGAGGGTGGCGAGCTGCTGGCCCGTGTGCCGGTCTCGCCCGGCTTCAGGCTGGACCGTGCCAGCGCCAGCGCCTGGGTTGAGGGCGGCTACCAGCGGCCGCGCTGAGGCCGGCGCTGCGGCGGCCGATCGCGCCAGCCTCAGGGAATTTCGCGCAGTTGGAAACGCTGCAATTTGCCGGTGGGCGTGCGCGGCAGGCTGCTGCGAAACACGATGGCCCGGGGGTACTTGTAGGGCGCGATGCTGGATTTCACAAAGTCCTGCAGGCTGCGCACGCTGGCATCGTCGGCCGGCTGGCCCGGCTTGAGCACCACATAGGCCTTGACGATCTGGCCGCGCTGCGCATCCGGCACACCGATCACCGCGCACTCGGCCACCGCCGGGTGGCGCAGCAGCGCGTCCTCCACCTCGGGCCCGGCGATGTTGTAGCCGGCCGAGACGATCAGGTCGTCGGTGCGGGCCTGGAACCAGAAATAACCGTCCTCGTCGATGCGGTAGGCATCGCCGGTGAGGTTCCAGCCGCCCTGCACATAGGCGGCCTGGCGCTGCGGATCGTCCAGGTAGCGGCAGCCGGTGGGGCCTTTCACCGCCAGCCGGCCCACCTGGCCGGGCGGCAAGGGTTTCAGTTGATCGTCCATCACGCAGGCCTGGTAGCCCGGCACCACCCGGCCGGTGGCGCCCGCGCGGGCCTGCTGCTCATCGGCCGAGATGAAGATGTGCAGCATCTCGGTGGCGCCGATGCCGTCGATCAGCTCGATGCCGGTGGCCTCACGCCACTGCGCGCGGGTGGCCGCCGGCAACGCCTCGCCCGCCGACACGCACTTGCGCAACGTGCCACCCTGCGCCACAGACACCCCGGCGGCGCGCGCCACATCGGCCAGCGCCCGGTACGAGGTGGGTGCGGTGATCAGCACCGTGGCGCCAAAGCGCAGCACGCCGGCCAGCAACTCGGGCGGCGAGGTCTTGTCCAGCAGCACCGTGGCCGCGCCCACGCTCAAGGGGAACAGCACCAGCCCGCCCAGCCCGAAGGTGAAGGCCAGCGGCGGGCTGCCGATGAACAGGTCGTCGGCGCTGGCCCGCAGCACATGCGGCGGGAAGCAGGCGCAGGCCGCCATCACATCGCGGTGGCTGTGCATGGTGGCCTTGGGTGCACCGGTGGTGCCGGAGGTGAAGGCCAGCAGCGCAATGTCCTGGGCAGCGGTGTCGACCGGCTCAAAGTGGGCGGGCTGGGCGGCGGCCAGGGCTTCCAGCGCCGGCAGCCCGAGCGGCATGGACGGCCTGGATGGCAGGGCCGCGCCAAAGTGGCGCAACTCGCGCAGCCAGGGGCTGGTGGCGCGGGCCTGAGCCAGCTCGTCGGCCAGCGCAGCGTCGCACAGTGCATGGCTAATCTGCGCCTTGGCGATGATCTGGCCCAGCTCATGGGCCCGCAGCATCGGCATGCTGCCCACCGCGATGCCGCCCGCCAGCACCACCGCCATCCAGCAGGCAACCAGCATCGGCTGGTTGCCTGACCGCAACAGCACCCGGTTGCCGGGCAGCAGGCCCATGTCCTGCACCAGCACGTTGGCGATGCGGCAGGCTTGGGCCAGCAACTCGGCGTAAGTCCAGACGCTGCCATCGGCGCCGATCAGGCAGCGGCGTGCGGCGGCGTCGGCCGGGTCGGCGGCCACCCGCCGCAGCAGCAACTCAACCGCGCAGTTCAGCCGTGGCGGGAACTGCAGGCCGGGGCCATCGAACAGGAAGTCAGGCTGCGCCTCGGGCGGCGGCAGGCGGTCCTTGGCAAAGGTGTCGAGGTGCGCGGAAGCGGTAGTGAGAGCGGCCATGGCCGTGGCTGCGGTGGCCGGATCAGCGGTTTCGGCGCGATGCATGGCCGGGAGCCTGCTCAATCCGGGATCACCGCCGTGGCCTCGATCTCCAGCCGCGCCCGGTCTTCGATCAGGGCCATGACCTGCACCGCCGACATCGCCGCGTGGTAGCAGCCGATCAACTCGCGGAAGGCCTGGCCCACTGCGGCGCCAGCGGCCAGGTACTCACGCTTGTCCAGCACATACCAAGTCAAGCGCACGATGTGCTCGGGCCGGCCGCCGGCCTCTTGCAGCACCGCCACGATGTTGGCCAGCGCCTGGCGCGCTTGGGCCGCAAAGTCGTCGCTGTGGAAAACGCCCTGGGCGTCCCAGCCGATCATGCCGGCGATGAAGACCTGGCGGCCCCGGGCCACCACACCATTCGCATAGCCCTTGGGCCGCGGCCAGCCGGGGGGAAGCAAGACCTGCATCGCGGACGCCCTCCAAAGTACATGACTTCTAAATACTTTACTCCTAAATCAAATGGGCGCCAAGGCTTCGATGCGGCGCCGCTTGCTGCCTGCGTTGCGCGCGCCGCAGCGAACCCAACGATGGGTGCCGTGTCGATGTCGGCGGCAGCCCCGGCGACGTGGCCTGTCCCTCGGCCGTCACGGGCTCAACCGCGTCGCGGTCGATGGGTCGATTTCTACGCTACTCGGCTCGGCGATGACACCAACTTGCTCACCCATTCATCAAGACTGATCAAGCGACCGTCCTCGATGAATCGCAGCACCTTGGCCATCGTCGCCTCGCTACCATCGCCATAAACGGCCTTGACGGCGTCGGTGCTGATGTGAACGACCTGGCTGAACATGTAGGCATTGCTGGTTGGCGCCTCACAGGCGCGCTCCAACCGGGCCGGATCGAACTCATTGGTCAGCAGCACATAGTCAAACGGCCGCAGGTCTGATCGGGCAGTAACATAACTCGCAAACTCGGCAGAAAACTGCTTCTCTCGATCAGCGCGGATACTCCATTTGGCAGTCACCAAAGTTCGGTGCTGATCAGATTCCCGCAGCAAGGCAAGATCGACCTTGTTTTGCTTGTCGCCAGCCCGTAGCGCACCGAATCCCGGGATTGCCTGCAATACGCAGCGCTGAATGACCTGCACCGAGCCCGCTGCCACAGCACCTCGAACGACCGCCGCCAAGACGTCCTCGAAGCCTTCTCCCAGAAGGTTCTTGCGTTTGTTTTCGACTGCGATAAGTTCCCGGATGCGTCTTGTAAGGGATCGCCACTCGGACGCCGACGGTTCACCCGTCAACTTGCTGCCAAGAACATCGCGGATGATGTCGATGATCGCTGGGTCCTCGCCAGGCTCTGGAAATCCCCGGCCTTCGAACGGTGTACGCTGAACAACGGCACGCCGGAGCAGCCACTGGTATTGCTGGACTGACCACCGTGCATAGTCATCGGCGGTGCGCCGAAACAGCAAGTCAAGCTGGTCAGCCACGCCACCTAGCGGAACCGCCATGCGCCCGGACAACCAGTCGTGAAATCTCAGATTACGCTGGTACCAGGGTTTACCGGGCTGACATTTGTCGCTCTCATAGCAATGCGCCAGACCAGTGGTCTTGTCGGTCCAGAGCAAGAGCCGATAAACCGCCAACCAAAGTTCGCTGGTACCAGCAAGACACGATTGGTCAATCAAGCGTTGCCGATTGGCTGCGCCAAACGGCGCCTTGACGGCAGCGTCTTTGACCGACTCGACGGCGCTGCTGCCGTTCATGCCGCCCGCTGTTGGGACAGGCCACTGGCCGCCAACACCGCAGCCCGAATGGCTTTGGCGCAGGCCCGGGCCAGCAGGGGCGGTACGGCATTGCCAACCTGCCGATAGCGGGAATGGGCCGGGCCACCGTCATGGCGGCCAAGCAGTGGCCCTGGCCTTGAGTCCGTGGTGAACACAAACCTATCCTGGAATGAATGCAGGCGGGCAAACTCCCTGACCGATAGGCATCGAATCGCTCGGTAGTGGTAAACCGAATCAGCCTTCGTGTTCAAGGTCCAGGACCAGACATCGGGATGCAAACGGCGGTAAGCGTAGAAGTGTCGGCGCGATAATCTGCCAGAGCCGTTTTCGGGGCCCCATTTCTGTCCGCTCAAATTGCGCTCGAACAATGCTTCTGGCAGATCACGATGATTGCCGCCGGGTGGAATCGCGGCCAGACGCATGGCGGTGTCGCTGCGCAGCCTGGGAACCTGGACGTTGTGCAAAAACTCACCCCCGTCCTGACGCATGAGGCGTTGATAGGCGGTTATGGCGATTGGCAAGTCCAGATAAGCAATGGCATCGTTGCGATTGCCCATGGGCAAACCCTGCAAATCTGACAGCGCCTGCGCCGCTGAAACCACGGACAAATCTTCAGGATCGGCCAGTTGACCAGCCAACCCGCAACCGAACAGGTCGTCATGGACCTTGAGTTCGTAGCGATGCTCCTGCGCTGACACGAGACGCTCAAGGCTGAGGGTCTTGGTTGCCAAGGTCTGGGCCACCAATGGCGCTGCAATGCCCAAAGACCGCTTGACGCCGATAAAGATCAATCGCTTTCTGGACTGCGGAACCCCGACATCGGCGGCGTCGATGACTTGCGGACGAACTTCATACTCACCGGACAATTCAAGGTCTCGCCCGATTTGCTCGCGAGCACCCATTTGATCAATGCCGGTCACGTTTTCCATCAAGAAGGCTGATGGTTGCACTCGCCCGACAATGTTCACAAACTCCTTGTAGAGCGAGTTCTTCGGGTCGTCAATCAGGCGGACGTGGTTGCGAACCTGCGAGAAGGCCTGGCAAGGTGGCCCGCCAACGACAACGTCAGCATTGCCGCCGGCTTCAAAAAGCTGCGACTTGACGGCAGGCACACGAATATCGCCATGAACCACGACGGCGCCAGGAAAATTCTGGCGAAAAGTTGCGCATGCATCCGGGTCGATGTCGGTGGCCGCCAATGAACGAAATCCTTCAAGCCGAAATCCAGCGGCAATGCCACCGGCACCGGAAAAAAGATCAATCACCGTCAGGGCATCAACTGTACGCATACACAGTAGTAGACCACAGCTTTGTCAGCAAACTTGGGTTCAGATGCACGGCTCAAACCGGATCCCAGGTGAACACATCCGCCGAGCGGTCGAGCGCATAAAAGCCTGATTTCAGCGCCGGCATCGCATGGCTGGCCACGGTCTCGGGGGTCCAGCCCTCGCTGCGGTGCACGCTGCGCTCGGGCCGGGGCTGGCTCATCAAAAAGATCTCGTTGTTGCGCACCGCAAAGATCTGGCCGGTCACATCGTGCGCGGCATCGCTGAGCAGGTAGACCGCCACCGGCGCGATCTTGGCCGGTGTCATCTGTTGGATCTTGGCCACCCGGGCCTGCTGCTCGGGGGTGTCGGTGGGGATGCTGCCGATCATCCGGCTCCAGGCAAAGGGGGCGATGCAGTTGCTGCGCACTTTGAACTTCTGCATGTCCAGGGCGATGCTCTTGGACAGCGCCGCAATCCCCAGCTTGGCCGCTGCGTAATTGGCCTGGCCAAAATTGCCAATCAGGCCCGAGGTGCTGGTCATGTGCACATAGGCGCCGCTGCCTTGTTCCTTGAAGTGGTTGGCCGCCGCCCGGCTGACGAAGAAGCCACCGTACAAATGCACCTTGATGACCGCATCGAACTCATCGACGCTCATCTTGTGGAAGTAGCGGTCGCGCAGGATGCCGGCGTTGTTGACCACCGCGTCGATGCGGCCGTAGACATCCAGCGCGGTCTGCACGATGCGGTTGGCGCTGGCCACGTCCGAGACGCTGTCGGTGTTGGCTGCGGCCTCGCCCCCGGCGGCGCGGATCTCGGCCGCCACCCGCTCGGCCGGGCCGGCATCGCCGCCCTCACCGGCCACCGACGCGCCCAGGTCATTGACCACTAGCCGGGCGCCCTGGGCGGCGCATTGCAGCGCGATGTCGCGGCCAATGCCGCCACCGGCGCCGGTGACGACGACGACCTTGCCTGCCAACATGCTGCCCTTGCTCATGGGTGTTTGCTCCTCGGTGGGTGGGTGTGTTGCGGGATCAAGCCAGGCGCCTTCAGGGGGTCGCACCCTGGGTCGCACTGGGGGGCGTTTGGGCCAGGCTCTCACGCAGCCGCGACTTGCGCACTTTGCCAGCGGCTGTGAGCGGCAGGCCGGCCGCAAACGACACGCTGCGCGGGCATTTGTAGCCGGCAAGATGTTTACGGCAAAAGCGGCGCAGCGCGTCGGGCTGGGGCGGCGCGCCTTGGACCAGCACCACCACCGCATGCACCGCCTCACCCCACACCGCATGCGGCAGGCCCAGCACCGCCACGTCGGCCACGGCAGGGTGCAGGCGCATCACCGCCTCGACCTCAGTGCAATAGACGCTCTCGCCACCGCTGACGATCACATCGTGCTGGCGGTCAAGGATGAACAGATAGCCGGCATCGTCGATGCGGCCCAGGTCGCCGGTGTGCAGCCAGCCGTCCTGCAGCACCGCTGCGGTGGCCTCGGGCTGCTGCCAGTAGCCCAGCATCACCATCGGGCCCCGCACCAGGATCTGACCGACCTGGCCGACGGGGCTGTCAGCGCCCTGGTCATCGACGATGCGCAACTCGGCCCCCAGGCCGGCCCGGCCCGCCGCATGCTGGCGGCTGCGGGCTGCGGCATCGGCGGTGGCATCGGCGGTGGCATCGGCAATGGCATCGGCAGTGGCATCGGCCTTTAGCGCCGGCCGGAGCAGCGCCGGCAGATTGATGCAGACGGTGGCGGCGGTCTCGGTCAAGCCATAGGCCTGTGCAAATTCGGCCTGGGGCCAGGCGGCCAGCGCCCGGGCCAGCAGCGCGGGTGGCATCGGCGCCGCGCCAAAAACGATGCGGCGCAGGCCCTGCAGCGGCGCGGCATCGAAGCCGGGGTGGTCCAGCAGGGCCTGCAACATCGAGGGCAGCAGCAGGATGTCGGTGACCGGGTGCCGGGCCACGGCGGCCATCACGGCATCAGTGCGCCAGTCTGGCAGCGTCAGGCAGGTGCCGCCGACGATCAACTGCGCGATCAGCCGCCCGAGGCCCGCCACCTGGCAGAGCGGCGCCACCAGCAGCGCCACGGCGTCGGCCGGGTGGTGCAGCTCGGCGGACCGGGCAATCGCCGCCGCCCAGAAGTTGGCATGCGACAGCATCACCCCCTTGCAGCGCCCGGTGGTGCCAGCGGTGTAGAGGATGGCCGCCAGCGCCTGGCCGCCGGTGCGGCTGTCGGCCAGCGGCAGGCGGGCTGCGGCCAGGCCCGCCAGGCGGTCGCCATCCAGCTCGCAGCCGCCGGCCCTGAGCGCCGTCGCGAGCCCGGCCGCCGACGACAAGCCGGCCAGTTGCGGCGCCACCACCAACAGGCTGGCATGGCAGTCGGCCATCGCCGCGTGCAACTCAGGCTGGCTCCAGCGAGGGTTGAGCGGGCAGGCCACGGCGCCCAGCCACCAGCAGGCCAGCAACTGCTGCACCAGCTGGGGGTGGTTGGGGGACAACAGCGCCACCCGGTCACCCGCCGCCACGCCCAGCGACTGCAGCGCCGCCGCCCCTTGTGCCACCTGCTGCACCAGCGTCGCGGTGTCCAGGCCCGCCCCGGCGTCGTCAGCCAGATCGCGCAAGGCCAGCTTGTGCGGATGGCGTTGCAGCGCGCGGTGCAGGCCCTGGGTCAGGTACATCGGCAGGCAGCTGGGCATGGCATGGGTGCATGTTGGCATCGCCTGCCCAGCAACGCCAAGGGCCAAGGTGACAGTGCGCCTCGCAAGCCGACCTGGCAGGGTAAATCCCGAACCTTCCAGCGCGGGCGCAGCGGCCGGTCGGCCGATCACACGCGCGGATCAAGCCCCGCCCGAGCCCCAATACACCGGGCGCTGATGGTGGGCATGCAGGTCGGTCTCTTGCTGGCGGTTCAGCGCCTCGGTGCCGTCGTAGGGCGGTGCGTCCTGGATCGCCTGGCGCGCCAGGCCCACCGTCACCGACATGTCGGCCCAGTCCACGCTGCTCACCCATTGCGGCGCCACCAGCACCTGGTGGCCCATCCACCAGTTGCTGGTATCGACGACCAGGTAGCGGATGGCCCAGGTACTTTCGTCCACCAGCATGCCCGCAACATGGCCGATATCGCCGTCGCTGGCATGGATGTGGTAGCCGATGATGGCCTGGCAACTGCGCAGATGCGGGTCGTCATCCTGGTGGCCGGCCTCGCGGGCGCGGGCCTCGGCGGCCTGGGCCCGCTCGCGCTCGGTGGCTTCGGGGCCGGTGCCGGGGCTGTTGACCAGCAGCGGGTAGGGGTAGAGGCCCTCGCCCCACAGGCCCATGCCGTCCCAGTAATAGGGGTAGCCGTAGTAACCCAGGTAGTCCATCTCGTGCTGGCGCGAGACCGGCTTGTGGGTGTCGATGTCGGGGCTGCTCTCGACCTGGGCCTTGGTGATGGCCACCGGCAGCAGGCGGGCGGCCCAATCGGCTTGGCGCACCGACATCGGCGAGATCAGCACCTTGCGCCCCGACAGCCACGAGCCGGTATCGACCACCAGGTAGCGGATCACCCAACTGGCGTCGTCGAAGAAGAAATCTCTCACCTGGCCGATTGCACCGTCGGTGGCGCCAACGGCGTAATGCGCCAGGTCTTTCATGCTGCGCAACATGGTGGGGCTCCTTGGTGGGGGCCGCAGCACAGGGCCGGCGGCTTGGCCAGCACTTTGGCGCTGGCCTGGCGCAAGGTCTGTGCGACGGCGAACACAGCGCCGGACATCCACAATCGACGGCCACAATCGACATTCACCCCCACTGCCGCCCACCGCCATGACCAGCCCACTGCAGACCCGCTACCAACAATGCCGCCGGTCGGCCGCCGATGCGGTGAGCCTGGTGCGCGATGGCGACACCATCATCGTGCCCACAGGCGTGGGCGAGCCGCCCGCGCTGCTGACCGCGCTGTCCGAGCGGCGCCAGAGCCTGCAGGGCGTGACCGTCTCGCAGATTCTGGCGATGCGCAAATACGACTACCTCGACCCGGCCACGGCGGCCCATGTGCGGCACGCCGCCTTCTTCTACGGCGGCGCCACCCGCGCCGGTGGCCAGGCCGGCTGGGTTGACTTTGTGCCCAACAACTTCTCTGAGATCCCCGGCCAGAT
Organism: Betaproteobacteria bacterium; assembly: GCA_031366465.1. GTDB lineage: Bacteria > Pseudomonadota > Gammaproteobacteria > Burkholderiales > Burkholderiaceae_C > Pseudaquabacterium. The sequence goes on from JANLZT010000267.1 coordinate 9,156, forward strand.
CGAGCGCGGCCAGATCCGGTCCGAGGTGGTGGTCTCGATGGCCTCGCCGATGGACGCCCACGGCTATTTCGCGCTCAGCCTGGCGCCCGACTACACCCTGGCCGCGATCGACCAGGCCCGGGTGGTGCTGCTGGAGGTCAACCCGCATGTGCCCTATGCCAATGGCCACTGCCATGTGCATATCTCGCAGGTGAGTGCGCTGGTCGAAAGCAGCGAGCCCTTGCTGGAGGTGGGCCTGCCCAAGATCGGCCCGGTGCAAGAGGCCATCGGCCGCCAGGTGGCCGCGCTGATCGACGATGGCTCGACGCTGCAGATCGGCTACGGCGGCATCCCCGACGCGGTGGTGATGCAACTGACGCAAAAACACGATCTGGGCATCCACACCGAGATGATCGGCGACGGCATCCTGACGCTGATCGAGAGCGGTGCGGTCACCAACCGGCGCAAGAACTACCGGCCCGGCAAGATGGTGGCCACCTTTGCGCTGGGCTCACGCCGGCTCTACCAGTTTCTGGACCGCAACCCGGCGCTGGAGATGCACCCGGTTGACATCACCAATGACCCCGCGCTGGCCGGCCTGAACGACAAGCTGGTGGCCATCAATGCCACGCTGCAGATCGACCTGCTGGGCCAGTGCGGCTCGGAGAGCCTGGGCTCCAAACCCTACTCGGGCACCGGCGGGCAGAGCGATTTTGTGCGGGCGGCCAACCGCTCGCGCGGCGGCAAGGCCTTCATCGTGCTGCCGTCCACCGCCCGGGATGACAGCATCTCGCGCATCGTGCCGGTGCTCAGCCCCGGCACCCATGTCAGCACCAGCAAGAACGATGTCAACTACGTGGTCACCGAGCATGGCGTGGCGCAACTGCGCGGCAAATCGGCGCGGCAGCGCGCGGCGGCGCTGATCGCGATTGCCCACCCCAACTTCCGCGCCGAGCTGGCCGCGCAGGCCCGGCTGCTGGGCCTGGCTTGATGGGCTGCGGCAGTGCGTCGGCCGGCGGCCGGGCCCTGGCCCTGGCCATCAGGCCAAGGTCATCGCCTGCGGCGGCGAGCCATCCTGCCAACGCTGGGCCATGCGGCCCAACAGGTCGCCCAGCTCGGCGCTGAAGCGCGGGTTGTCAAACAGCGGCAGGTCGCGCCGGTTGTCCCACAGGTGGTCGCGGATGTCGCACAGCGCGCCGCCGCCCTCGGCCAGCCGCACCGCCATGGCTTCACAGTCGTCGGCGCTGGACACCGCCAATTGCGGCAGGCCCACCGCACTGAGCAGGCTGGCGGCCACCCGCGACGCAAAACTGCGGCCCACCTGGGTCAGCACCGGCAGGCCCATCCACAGCGCACCGCTGCCGTGGCGGCGCGCAGATCAATCGCCGCAAACGACCCAATGGGCTCGAATCAGCCTCTGGCCATTCCGCAAACCCCAACTTGAGGGCCAGCAGGCGAACAAAGCGTGAAAGACCTCGCAATCCCAGGGCCAGCCTGTCTTGACACGGCAGAAATCAGCTTTGCGCAAAAGTCTCAAGTTGCCGTTCGCCAGCGCCGATACCCAAACCAACGGGCGGTCTGTATGACCCTCGCGGTCCGGTTAGCCGGCCAACGGACGAAGGCCACGCAGGTGTCCTGAGAACTGAGGCGACTAGCGCGGGCGTGCCAGGCAAAGCAGTTTCGTTGTCTGGCGTGCAAAGGTGGTGACGGGTTCGTTGCGCCACCGCCTGAGTAACGCGCCGGCGCTTCCGCCGGGATTTATTGGACTTGAAAGGAAATTACCGTGCCCCAGACCATCAATACCAACCTGAACTCGCTCAATGCCCAGCGCAACCTGAGTGGCTCCCAATCCGCACTGGCCATGTCGATGCAACGCTTGTCGTCAGGCCTGCGGGTCAACTCGGCCAAGGACGACGCTGCCGGCCTGGCGATTGCCGAGCGCATGACCACCCAGGTGCGTGGCATGAATGTGGCCATGCGCAATGCCAACGACGGCATCTCGATGTCGCCGACTGCGGAAGGCGCCATGGGCAAGGTCAGCGACTCGCTGCAGCGCATGCGAGAGTTGTCAGTGCAGTCGGCCAACGCCACCAACAGCGACACCGACAAGGCGTCGCTCGACAAGGAGTTTGGCGAGCTGGCCAAGGAGATCCAGCGCGTTCTGGGTGGCACCAGCTTCAATGGCAAGCACATGCTGGGCAGCGATGCCGGCAGCTTCGTGTTCCAGGTGGGGGCCAACACCACCGGCAATGACACCATCGACATCCCCACCACCGATCTCACCAGCGACGCCACCATCAGCGTGGTGGCCGGCACCGACAACCAGGGCTCGGGCCGGGCGACGATTGGCTCGGGCACCTCGATCACCCAGGTGCAGGGGGTGATCGACCAGATCGATACCGCGCTGTCGACCGTCAACAACAGCCGCGCGGTGATGGGTGCCTCGCAGTCACGCTTTGACTCGGTGATCACCAACCTGCAGTCCTCGGTGGAGAACCAGACCGCCGCCCGCAGCCGCATCATGGACACCGACTTCGCGTCGGAGACCGCCAACTTGAGCCGGGCCAACATCCTGCAGCAGGCCGGCAATGCGATGGTGGCGCAGGCCAACCAGTTGCCCCAGCAGGTACTGTCCTTGCTGCGATGACATCGGATCGGCTCTGAGCGCGGCCTCTGCAGAGGCCGCCTGAAAGCGCGCCGCCACCTCTCGGTCCGGCGCGCTTTTTTTCACGCCGCAGCGGCGCCATCGCTCAATCGCGCCCCTGAAGGGTCGATAAGACCCGTAGCAACCATTCAATCCCGGCGATTCAAGCCCGGCGATTAAAACAGGCCCATCCGAGCGAAGGAACAGTTCGTGCCGCAGACCATCAATACCAACATCATCTCGTTGAACGCGCAGCGCAGTGTCGGCACCGCGCAGTCAGCGCTGGCGAGCTCGATGCAGCGGCTTTCATCAGGCTTGCGCGTCAATTCCGCCAAGGACGACGCCGCCGGCATGGCGATTGCCGAGCGCATGACCGCCCAGGTGCGCGGCATGAATGTCGCCGCCCGCAATGCCAACGACGGCATCTCGCTGGCCCAGACCGCCGAGGGCGCGCTGGGCAAGGTGTCGGACTCGCTGCAGCGCATGCGCGAGCTGGCGGTGCAGGCGGCCAATGCCACCAATTCCAACAGCGACAAGGATTCGCTGGACAAGGAGTTCGGTGAGCTGGCCAAGGAGATGCAGCGGGTGCTGGGCGGCACCAGCTTCAATGGCAAGAACGTGCTGGGCAGCAACGCCGGCACGCTGGACTTCCAGGTCGGTGCCAACACCACCAGCAATGACCTGATCAGCATCACCACCACCGACATGACCAGCGACAGCACGATCACGGCGGTGGCTGGCACCGACAACGCGGGCAGTGGGCGCGCCAGCGTCGATTCAACCGCCAGCGCCGGCAGCATCCGCGGCGTGATCGGCAACATCGACACCGCGCTCGACACCGTCAACGCCCAGCGCGCCACGCTGGGCGCCTCGCAGTCTCGATTTGATGCGGCGGTCTCGAACCTGCACATCTCGGTGGAGAACCAGAGCGCGGCCCGCAGCCGCATCGTCGATACCGATTTTGCGGCCGAGACCGCGCAGATGAGCCGGGCGCAAATTCTGCAGCAGGCCGGCAATGCGATGGTGGCCCAGGCCAACCAGTTGCCCCAGCAGGTGCTGCAGTTGCTGCGCTGACTTCCCACCGCCCTGCCCTTCTGAAGGCCCCGCCGGCAACTGCCGGCGGGGCCTTCCTCGTTTTGGGCCGGAAAGGGGCCGAGAAAAGGGCTGCTTCGACGGTCATTTCGGCGCTTTGCCGCCAGCCAGTGTTTCCACAATGGGCCCCAATGCTTGAGCTGCCGCACAGGCGTAGTCGGGACGGTGAAACCCAAGGCGCACGGGTTTTGCCAATAGCCGGCCTAGAAAGCGGCAGGCAGTCCACAAAGCCTGCAACCCGCTTTTGAAAACCGGCCGCCCCGCCGGTCCTCGTCGAATCCAAAGGAGTGGCCACCATGCCCCAGACGATCAATACCAACCTCAACTCGCTGAACGCCCAGCGCAGCCTGAGCATGTCGCAGTCGTCCTTGTCGATCGCCATGCAGCGCCTGTCGTCGGGCCTGCGGGTCAATTCGGCCAAGGACGACGCCGCCGGCCTGGCAATTGCCGAGCGCATGAGCGCCCAGGTGCGCGGCATGAATGTGGCGGTGCGCAATGCCAATGACGGCATCTCGCTGGCGCAGACCGCCGAGGGCTCGCTGGGCAAGGTGGCCGACGCGCTGCAACGAATGCGCGAACTGGCGGTGCAGTCGGCCAACGACACCAACTCGGCCAGCGACAAGGATTCGCTGGACAAGGAGTTCGGTGAGCTGGCCAAGGAGATCCAGCGGGTGCTGGGCGCCACCACCTTCAACGGCAAGCATGTGCTGGGCTCGGAGGCCGGCAGCATGCAGTTCCAGGTGGGTGCCAACACCACCGCCAACGACACCATCGACATCACCACGCTGGACCTGACCACCGACACCACCATCACGCCGATTGCCGGCACCGACAACACCGGCCTGGGCCGGTCGGTGATCAATGCCTCGGCCAATACCGCGGCGATCCACACCGTGATCGATTCGATCGACACCGCGCTCAACACCGTCAACACCCAGCGGGCGGTGCTGGGTGCCTCGCAGTCGCGATTCGACTCGGTGATCTCAAGCCTGCAGGTCTCGGTGGAAAACCAGACCGCCGCCCGCTCGCGCATCATGGACGCCGACTTCGCGTCCGAGACCGCCAGCCTGAGCCGGGCCCAGATCCTGCAGCAGGCCGGCAATGCGATGGTGGCCCAGGCCAACCAGTTGCCGCAGCAGGTGCTCAAGCTGCTGCAGGGGTGATGGCGGCGCAGATGGTGAAAATGGCGCGATTGGCCCCACCAACCCGATCGGCCCCCGCCCACCCCCAGCCCTGACGGCCCGGCCTGCCCGGGCCGTCGGCGTTTTGGCCGCAGCGCTCATGAGCAAATGTTGCTTGGCCACTTTGCTCATTCCCCCCTCGGGGGGGCGGCGGCATGGCCGCCTTGGGGGCCCTCTCAAGTCAGGCCGGCGGCCTGCCGATATCCCGCCATCCAGGAGGTTTGACCCATGGCCACCAGCATTGCCGGCGTCGGCAACATTTCATCGGCAGGCATCGGCAGCGGCCTGGATGTCAGCTCCATCGTCAGCAAGCTGATGAGCATCGAGCGCGCCCCGCTGAACCAGCTGGAGAGCCAGGCCAGCGGCTTCAATGCCAAGCTCACCACGCTGGGCAAGCTGCAAAGCCAGTACGCAACACTGCGCGACAAGGCCAATGCGCTGGTCTCGACCACGCTGTGGACCAGCACCAGCGCAGCGGCGTCCGACAGCGCGGTGTTGAAGGTCTCGACCGCCAGCAATGCGGTGGCCGGCAACTACGCGGTGGCCGTCAACCGCCTGGCGGTGGGCCAGACCGTGATCGGCGCCGCGCAGGCCGACAGCCACACCGCGCTGGGTGCCGGCAGCCTGACCATCGAGCTGGGCAGCTACGGCGACGGCACGCCGGCTGCGGGCTTCACCGCCAAGAGCGGCAGCACACCGGTGACGCTGACGATTGCGGACGCCGACAGCAGCCTGGCCGGCCTGCGCGACAAGTTAATTGCCGCCAACGCCGGGGTGCTGGCCAGCATCGTCAGCGACGCCTCGGGCGCCCGCTTGAGCATCCGCTCCCGCGAGACCGGTGCCGAGAACGCCTTCCGCATCAGCAGCACCGAGGCCAGCGGCGACGGCAACGCGGCCAGCGGGCTGTCGGCGCTGGCCTATGACGCCAGCGCCGCCAGCCCCGGCCTGCTGCGCACCACCAGCGCGGCCAATGCCGACCTGAGCATCAACGGCATCAGCGTGAGCTCGGCCAGCAACACCCTCAACAACGTGGTCGATGGCCTGACACTGACGCTGCAAAAGACCACCACCGCCGCGGTCGACGTGACGGTGAAATCCGACACCGACGCGGTGCGCGGCGCGGTCACCGATTTTGTGGCCGCCTTCAACACCCTGGCCGGCTTCCTGCACAGCCAGACCGCCTACAACGCCGACAACAAGACCGCCGGATCGCTGCAGGGTGACCAGGGCGCGCTCGGCATGCTCAGCCAGTTGCGCGGCGTGCTCAACGAGGGCAGCTCGGCCTCGACGCTGTGGGGCCGGCTGTCCGATGTCGGCCTGGTGCAGAAGGCCGACGGCACGCTCGAGACCAGCGCCAGCAAGCTCGACAACGCGCTGGAGAACCTGGGCGAGCTGCGCAAGCTGCTGGCCACCGACGGCCCCAGCAGCGGCGGGTCGGGCTTTGTGCGGCGCTTCAAGCGCCTGGCCGACGATGCGCTGGGCGCCAGCGGCGCCATCGACAGCCGCAGCAGCGGGCTGCGCAGCAGCGTCAGCCGCAACAGCAAATCGCAGACCGCCGCACAAAAGCGGCTGGACCAGACCGAGGCCAGGCTGCGCGCCCAGTACTCGGCGCTCGACACCACCATGGCCAAGCTCAACACCACCAGCGCCTACGTCAAGCAGCAGTTCAGCAGAAACTCGTCCAACGGCTGACAGCGGCGCCTGCGGCCAGCGCCGCTGGGCCTGCCCCAGCCGCGCCGCTCGGCCGACGCCCCGCCAGGCGGCCGGCCCGACCACCACCCCAACGCGTGTCCCAGGCCTTGCCGGCGCCCCCCGGCAGGGGCCGGCGCCAGCGCCTGCGCGCCTCGCGCTGCGCCCACCATGCCGGCGCAGCGCCAGTGGCCGGCCAAAGCCCCGATGCAGCCGCCAAAGTGGTGCTTTTCTACCGCCGCCAGCTGCCTCAAGTCCGGCCCGCAGCCACCGATAAAACTGCCATCGAGACCGAACAACAGAGCCCCAGACACCCATGTTCAGCCCATCGCATGCACCCAGCTCGTCCCGCGGCCAGCAGTTCGCAGGCGCCTACCACGCGGTCGGCGTGCAGTCCATGGTGGCCAGCGCCACGCCGCATGGCCTGGTCGCGCTGTTGTTCGATGGTTTTGTGGCCGCCGTCAACAAGGCCAAAGGGGCGCTGCGGGCTGGCGACACGGCGGCCAAGTGCCAGGCTTTGGGCCACGCCGTGCGGATCATCGACGAGGGCCTGAAATCGGCGCTGGACCTGCGCGGCGGCGGCAAGCTGGCGGCCGATCTGTCAGACCTCTACGCCTATGTCTGCATGCGCCTGACCCAGGCCAACCGCCGCAATGACGAGGCGGCAATGGACGAATGCCTGGCCCTGATGGCGCCGCTGCGCGAGGCCTGGCATGCGATTGGCGTGCAGATCGACCGCACGGCGACCAACTGATGACCCGCACCGGCCAGCCGCAGGCTCACACCATGAACAGCCAACTCCTCAGCTACTACGAAGCCATCGAGAAGGCCAGCGCCGACATGCTCGACGCTGCCCGTGCCGGCAACTGGGACCATGTGATCAAGCTCGAAGGCGCCTGCGTGCTGCTCATCAGCCAGCTCAAGAACGCCGCCCGCGGCAATGGCCTGAGCGGCGAGGAAAACCAGCTCAAGTCGCGCATCATGAAGCGGGTGATGGTCAACGATGCCGAGATCCGCCACCTGGCCGAGCCCTGGCTGGACGACCTGGACCAGATGCTGGCCGGCAAGCCCAAGACCCTGCACTGAGCGCTTGCTGGCCCGCACGTCCCTAGCCCGCCCCACCACCCGCCCGCCGCCGCCCACCGCCATGTCCTTCTTCGACTCCCTGCCGGCCCTGTTGCCGGCGCGCCAAGACAGCGGTGGCAAGCCGGGCGAGCCGCCAGCGCAGTTCCGCTGCGACCAGCCCCGCGATGTGGTGGCGCTGCTGCGCCGGCTGCGCGACGCGGCGGTGCCGGTGTCGCTGGCGGGGCCGGGTGGCAGCCACCTCAACGCCACCGTCTGGACGGTGGACGGCGAGCACCAGCGCCTGGCCTTCGAGGTCGAGCAGGCCGACCTGCAACTGCCCGGCCTGGTGGCGGCCAACGAGGCCACCGCCGTGGCCTACCTGGACGCGATCAAGCTGCAGTTCGACCTGCACGAGCTGGTGCTGGTGCGCAGCCCGCGCGCCACCGCGCTGCAATGCGAGCTGCCGCACTGCCTGTACCGCTTCCAGCGGCGCAGCAGCTTCCGGGTGCGCAGCCTCGACCGCAGCGCCCCCACCGCGCTGCTGCGCCATCCCGGCCTGCCCGACATGGCGCTGTCGCTGCGCATCCTGGACCTGAGCCTGGGCGGCTGCGCCCTGCTGCTGCCCCACGATGTGCCCAGCCTGCCGCTGGGCATCACGCTGCGCGGGGTGGTGCTGGCACTCGACGCCGAGACCCGTTTGAACGTCACGCTGCGGCTGCAGCACGCCAGCTCGATCACCGCCCACCAGCAGGGCCTGCGCCTGGGCTGCGAGCTGCTGCAGCTCGACCCGCAGGCCGAGCGGGCGCTGCAGCGCCACATCGAGCAGACCCAGAAGCGCAGGCGCTTGCTGTCGCTGGATTGATGGCCACGCGGGCGCGCGCCGGTCCGGCCGCCGGCCGCACCGGCCTGACCCTGATCGAGCTGATGATCACCCTGGCGGTGATGACGGTGCTGGGGGCGGTGGCGATGCCCAGCCTGTCGGCGCTGCTGTCACGCCAGCGCCTCCAAGCCGCCGCCCACCACCTGCAGGCCGACCTGGCGCTGGCCAAGCAGCAGTCCGGCCAGCGCGGCCTGCCGGTGTGGGTGCACTTCCAGACCGGCGCGGCCTGGTGCTATCTGGTCACCACCGGCCCGCCCATTGATTGCCACCAGGCCCAGGCCGACCCGGCCCAGGGCGTGCTCAGGATCGCCAGCGCCAGCAACTTCCCCGGTATCGAGCTGCTGCAGGCCAGCAGCCTGAGCGTCGACCTGTCGCACCCCGGCCGCCTGCCCGGCCTGCAAAGCGCCGGCCAGGCCTTGTTTGCGTCGCGCGAGGGCTGGCAACTGCGGGTGCAACTGGGGCCCCAGCAGCGCGCCAACGTGTGCAGCGCCGGGCCGGCGATAGGTGGCACGCCGCCCTGCGCGGCGGCGCCGGCCGGGCCTTGATCGCACACCAGACGCCGCGCTACCCGCTCAGACCTGCATGTTCATGATGTCGCTGTAGGCCTGCACCAGGCGGTTGCGCACGGTGAGTGCGGCGGTGAAGCCGATCTGCGACTTGTTCATCGCGATCATGGTCTGCTCCAGGCTCACCGTCGGGTTGTCGAGTTGCAACTCGCGCTGCAGGGCCTGGGCGTCGAGCTGGCTGGCGCTGACCTCCTTGAGCGCCTGCGCCATCGCTGTACCGAAGCTGCCGCCTTGCACCGGCAGCGGGCTGCCCACCGGGTGGCCGTCGGTGCGCAGGCCGGCCCGCGCCACCGCCTGGGCAAAGTCGAAGGGCTTGAGCTCTAGTTTCATGGGGCGGCGCCGGTGGACGGCCCAGACCCATCACGCCTGGTGCCTGCTGCGCACTGTAGGCCGGCCCCTCGGTCACGATGGCGCGAACTGAAAGCCGAAACGCGGGCTGTTTGCGCCATGTGCGGGACGAGCAGCGTCCAACAATGGCCGTCAAGCCAGGGCGCTTGCCCAGCCCTGCCCTGGCCCCTTTTCTGATCCCCCCATGGACGCCGTCACCCCCCTGACCCCCGCCAACGAGGCCGCCCTGCTGGCCGAGGCCACGCCCGACGCCAGCGACGCCGCTGCCGTGCCGGGTGGCCCGCTGGCCCGCCTGCAAGCCCTGCCGGCGCGCAAGAAATGGCTGCTGGCCAGCGGCACGGCGGGCCTGCTGGCGATGCTGCTGGTGCTGGCGCTGTGGAGCCGCCAGGTGCCGATGGTGGCGCTGTTCGGCCATGCCCTGCCCGAGAGCGAGGCCGGCGCGGTGGTCGATCAATTGAGCAAGATGGGCGAGAGCTATGAGCTCAGCCCGCTGGGCCAGCGCATCATGGTGCCGGCGGCCCGCGTCAATGAGCTGCGCATGCGCCTGGCCACCCAGGGCCTGCCCAAATCGGCGCCCAGCGGCTATGAGCTGTTTGACAAGCAGAGCTTCGGCCAGTCGCAACTGCAGGAGCGCACCAACCTGCAGCGCGCGCTGGGCAGCCGGCTGGAGCAGCAGATTGCCACCATCAGCAGCGTGCAATCGGTCAAGGTGATGGTGGCACTGCCACACCAGAACGGCTTCTACCGCGAGCAGGAAAAGCCCTCGGCCTCGGTGGCGCTCACGTTGGTGCCGGGCCGCCTGCTGGAGCGCGGCCAGATTGCCGGCATCGTGCACATGACGGCGATGGCGGTGCCCGGCCTGGCGCCCGGCGGCGTGACCCTCACCGACCAGGACGGCAACTGGCTGACCCAGCCCGAGGCCGAGGGCCGCAGCGATCTCACCCAGCAGCAGCGCGCCCATCTGCGCGAGACCGAGGCCCGCTTGCTCAAGCGGGTGACCGACATCCTGGAGCCCGCGCTCGGCCCGGACAATCTGCGCGCCACCGTCACCGCCGAGCTCGATTTCAACCAGCTCGAATCGACCCGCGAGGCCTATGGCCCCAACCAGGGCAACGACAAGGCCGCCGTCCGCAGCCAGCGCAGCCTGGACGCCGCCGGCAGCAGCGCGCCCCAGCCCACCGGCGTGCCGGGTGCCGCCAGCAACCAGCCCGGCGCCGCCGCCACCGCCCCGATCACGGGTGCTGCCGCCGCGCTGCAGCCGGCCCAGACCGGCATGACGGGCAATGGCGCCCGCCGCGAGAGCCAGATCAACTACGAGCTCGACAAGCGGGTGGAGATGATGCGCAACGCGGTGGGCAGCATCAAGCGCGTCAATGTGGCGGTGCTGGTCAACCATCGCGTCACCACCGACGCCAAGGGCAAGCCCAGCAGCGCCGCGCTGGCGCCTGAGGAGCTGGAGAAACTCACCGCCCTGGTGCAGGAGGCGGTGGGCTACAACAAGGACCGGGGCGACTCGGTGCGGGTTGTCAACATCCCCTTCCGCAGCGATCCCAAGGTCGAGCCTGAGGCGCTGCCGGTCTGGAAGCAGCCCTGGCTGCTCGATCTGGTGCGCGCCGGTGGCGTGCCCGCCGCGCTGACGCTGGTGGCGCTGATGCTGCTGTTCGGGGTGGTGCGCCCGGCCCTGGCCCCCGACAAAGCGGCGCCGGTGCCCGACAGCCCGGCGCCGGGCCTGGACGCGGTGGTGGGCGGCCCCGAGGCCCTGCCCGGCCCCGACGACGCCAACGCCGCGCCGCTGGCCCTGGCCGGGCCCGACACCGACAAGCAACTGGCGCAGGCCCGCGCACTGGCCCGCAGCAACCCGCTGGCGGCGGCCACCATCCTGCGCTCGTGGTTCACCGACGCCGAGGCTTGAGCCCGCGCCGCCGCTTCTTCCACATCCCTTTCAATCGCGAGCCCGAACCCCGACATGGACGAACAAGGCCTGGAAGACGCCGCCATCCTGCTGATGTCCATCGGCGAGGAAGAAGCCGCCGAGATCTTCAAGCAGCTCGGCCCGAAAGAGGTGCAAAAGCTGGGCGAGACCATGGCCCGGCTGCGCAATGTCTCGCGTGAGCGGCTGGGCACGGTGCTGGGCAAGTTCTGCGAGGTGGCCGACCAGCAGCACTCGCTGGTCGACGACAACGACCAGTTTGTGCGCAGCGTGCTGCTCAAGGCGCTGGGCGAGGACAAGGCCAATCTGCTGATCGACCGCATCCTGCAGGGCGCCGATGTCACCGGCATCGAGGGCCTGAAGTGGATGGACCCGCCCTCGGTGGCCGAGCTGCTGAGCAACGAGCATCCGCAGATCGTCGCCGCCATCCTGGTGCACCTGGAGGTCGACCAGGCGGCGGCGGTGCTCAAGCTGATGAGCGAGCGCCAGCGCAACGAGGTGCTGGTGCGCATCGCCACGCTGGACGGCATCCAGCCAGCGGCGCTGCGCGATCTCAACGACGTGATGCGGCATGTGCTGGCCGGCGGGGGCTCGGTGCGCAAGGCCTCGATGGGTGGCGTCAAACCGGCGGCCGAGCTGATCAACATGCTGGGCGGCGGGCTGGAGACCAGCGTGCTGGACTTTGTGCGCGAGAGCGACGCCGACCTGGCGCAGAAGCTGATGGACAACATGTTCGGCTTCGACGACCTGATCAAGCTCGACGACAAGGGCATCCAGGCGGTGCTCAAAGAGGTGCAGAGCGAATCGCTGGTGCTCGCACTCAAGGGCGGCACGCCGGAGATGCGCGAGAAGGTGTTCCGCAACATGTCCAGCCGGGCTGCCGAGACGCTCAAGGAAGACCTCGACGGCCGCGGCCCGGTGCGGGTGGCCGATGTCGAGGCCGAGCAGAAGGAGATGATCAAGATCGTGCGCCGCCTGGTCGATGAGGGCACCATCATGCTGGCCAGCGGAGGCGGCGATGAATTCGTCTGACCAAGCCGGCACCGCGCCACGCCGGCCCCGGTCGCCGGCCGCGCCGGCCGGGGCTGACTACAGCCGCTTCATCCCGCGCGAAGAGTTGCGCTCGTTCGCGGCCTGGCGGCCCGGCAGCTTTGGCAACACCGCCGACCTGGTGCCCGCGGCCTGGGCCCCGGCGGCCAGCAGCGCGCCGGCAGCGGCGACCCACAGCCCGCCGGCTGATCCGCAGCCCAGCCCGGCGCGGCCCCAAGCCAGGCGGGACGAGTGGCGCGCCGAGCTGCAGGCCGAGTTGCGGGCGGAGCTGCAGGCCGAGTTGCAGGCCGAGTGGCAAGCCGACACCGCCCGCCAGGTGGCTGCCGCCCGCACCCAGGGCTACCAGGACGGCTACCGCGACGGCCTGGTGGCGCTGGACAGCTTCAAGCAAAGCTTTGCCGTCCAGGCCAGCGGCCAGATCAGCCAGGTGGTGCATGCCCTCGACCAGGCCCTGGGCGAGCTGGAGCAGCGCATGGCCATCAGCCTGGCCCAGGTGGCCACCGAGCTGGCCCGCCAGGTGGTGCGCAGCGAGCTGAGCCTGCGCCCGGCGCTGGTGGCCCAGGTGGCGCGCGAGGCCGTCAACACGGTGCTGGCCAGCGCGCGCCAGATCAGCCTGCTGGTGCACCCCGATGACCATGCCCTGGTGGCCGCCGGCTGCCAGGACGCCCTGGCCGCGCGCGGCGCCCGGCTGCTGGCGCTGGCCAGCATCCAGCGCGGTGGCTGCCGGGTGGAGTCCGATGCCGGGGTGGTCGATGCCGGCATCGCCGCACGCTGGGCCCAGGCCACCCAGGCCCTGGGCACCGGCGTGGCCTGGGACGATCCAGCGGCCGCCGCGCCGCGCAGCGGCGGCAATGCATGAGCGGCGCCAGCCCCGCCGCGCCATCCGCCCAGGACGCCCGGGTCGCCCGCTGGACCCACTACCTGCAGGACTTGCAGGCCTACGCCGCCGTGCCCAGCCCGCTGCAAACCCATGGCAGCCTGGTGCGGGTGACCGGCCTGGTGCTGGAGGCGGCCGGCGTGCGCGCGCCGGTGGGCGCGGTGTTCGAGGTGCATGGCGACGCGCCCACGCCGGTGCAGGCCGAGGTGGTGGGCTTCAACGGCGACCGCGCCCTGCTGATGCCCACCGGCGACCTGCAAGGCCTGTCCAGCGGTGCCCGGGTCAGCCCGCGCATCACGCCCCACGCGCCGCCGCAGCTGGGCCGCGACAACCCGCTGTGGCGGCGCAGCGAGGACCGCGGCCTGCACCTGCCGATGGGCGACGGCCTGCTGGGCCGGGTGATCGACGCGATGGGTGTGCCGATGGACAGGCTGGGCCCGCTGCAGCATGTGCGCAACGAGCCGATGCTGCGGCGCCCGATCAACGCCATGGAACGCGACCCGGTGCGCCGGCCGCTCGACACCGGCGTGCGCGCCATCAACGCCCTGCTCACGGTGGGCCGCGGCCAGCGCCTGGGCCTGTTTGCCGGCACCGGGGTGGGCAAATCGGTGCTGCTGGGCATGATGGCGCGCTACACCGAGGCCGACGTGATCGTGGTCGGGTTGATCGGCGAGCGTGGCCGCGAGGTCAAGGAGTTCATCGAGGACATCCTGGGCGCCGACGGCCTGGCCCGCAGCGTGGTGGTGGCCGCGCCGGCTGATGCGCCACCGCTGGTGCGCATGCAGGGCGCCACCTATGCCACGGCGGTGGCCGAGCACTTCCGCGACCAGGGCCGGCATGTGCTGCTGCTGATGGACAGCCTGACCCGCTTTGCGATGGCCCAGCGCGAGATTGCGCTGGCGATCGGGGAACCCCCCGCGACGAAAGGCTACCCGCCCAGCTGCTTTGCCAAGCTGCCGCAACTGGTGGAGCGGTCCGGCAATGGCCAGAACGGCCTGGGCTCGATCACCGCCTTCTACACCGTGCTGAGCGAGGGCGACGACCCGCAAGACCCGATCGCCGACGCCGCCCGCGGCATCCT
>JANLZT010000268.1:0-6809 GCA_031366465.1 Betaproteobacteria bacterium
GGTGCGCATGCAGGGCGCCACCTATGCCACGGCGGTGGCCGAGCACTTCCGCGACCAGGGCCGGCATGTGCTGCTGCTGATGGACAGCCTGACCCGCTTTGCGATGGCCCAGCGCGAGATTGCGCTGGCCATCGGCGAGCCGCCGGCCACCAAGGGCTACCCGCCGAGTTGCTTTGCCAAGCTGCCGCAACTGGTGGAGCGGTCCGGCAATGGCCAGAACGGCCTGGGCTCGATCACCGCCTTCTACACCGTGCTGAGCGAGGGCGACGACCCGCAAGACCCGATCGCCGACGCCGCCCGCGGCATCCTGGACGGCCACATCGTGCTCAGCCGCGAACTGGCCGAGGCCGGCCACTACCCGGCCATCGATGTCGAGAAATCTGTTTCTCGGGTGATGAACGCGGTGGCCCCCAAGGAGCAGGTGGACGCCGCCCGGCGCGCCCGGGCAGCGCTGGCCCGCGTCAACAAGGCGCGCGACCTGATCCAGCTCGGCGCCTACCAGGGCGGCCAGGACGCCGAACTGGACGCCGCGCTGCTGCTGCAGCCCAAGCTGCTGCTGATGCTGCAGCAAGACATGCATGAGCGCGCCAGCCTGCTGCAGAGCCAGAGCCTGCTGAGCCGGCTGGTGGGTGGCTGAGGCCGTCGCCAACGCCAGCGCCGCCCCTCATTGCCAATCCCAATCCCAATCTCAATCCCAATCTCAATCCCGATGCCCCACCACGCCATCCCGCTGCTGCAAAGCCTGCTGCTGCAGGCCGAGGCCGCCCGCGACGCCGCCAGCGGCCTGCTGCGCCAGACTGAGCAGCAGATGCAGCAGGCGCGCCAACAAGGCGACGGCCTGCAGCAGTACCGCAGCGAACAAGACCAGCGCTGGGTGGCCCGCCTGCGCCAGGCCACCGTGCCCGAGCTGCTGCATTGCCAACGCAGCTTTGGCCAGCGCCTGGACCAGGCCATCGACCTGCAGGACCGCACCACCCTGCAGCTGGACCAGCGCGTCAGCCAGGCCCGCCAGGCCCTGCTGGCGCGCGAGCAAAAGGTGGCGGCGGTGCGCAAACTGATCGAGCGCCGCCAGGCCGACCAGCGCCGATCCGCCGACCGCCAGGCCCAGCACCTGTCCGACGAGGCCGCGCAGCGCAGCCACGGTGGCCGGCAGCCGCTGGCGCCGCCTACAACGATCTGAGCCCACCGGCTGAGCCCACCGGCTGAGCCCAGCCGCCGCCTGCCCCTCCCCACGCCCCACGCCCCCACCCCCAAGAGTGCCCCCATGCGGACAGCCCTGCCGACCTTTCTGAGCCCCAACCACACCGACACCAGCCCGGGCCATGCCGGCAGCGGCCTCAGCAGCAGCACCGGCACCAGCAGCGGCAGCCGCCACAGCGGCGCCAGCGCGCCAGCGGGGCCTTGGCGGGCGGGCAGTGACAGCCCGTTTGCCAGCCTGATCCGCCAGCAAGCCGACCAGCGCCTCAGCGCACTGCGCCTGGCCGACCAACTGGCGCTGGCGGCCCGCGTCAGCGCCGCTGCCAAGACGGCCGCACCGCTGTCGCCGCTGCCGCCGCAGGCCAGGGCCTCGGGCCTATCACCGCTGCCACCGCTGCCGCCGCCAAGCCCGTCCAGCCACCCGACCGACCGCCAGGTCGCCCGGGCCGCCGCACCGCCACCCGTCGCCAAGCCCGCGTCCGCGTCCGCGTCCTCCGCCTCCACCACCACCGCCCGGCCCAAGCCGCCTGCCAGCCCGCCGCGCAGCGGGCCCGCGCAGGACATGGCGGCCAAGCCAGCGCGCGAACGCAGGCCGGCGCAGCCCGGCCACGGCATCGGCGCTGACGACGGCCAGCGCGACAGCGCGACGGCCAGCGCAAGCGCAACCGCAGGCGCTACAGCAAGCGCCAGCGCGGCCGCCAACGCAGCGCCGGGCCCGGCCACGCCGCCGCCCCCTGCCGACCCGGGCCAAGCCGGCGACGGCCGGCGCGCTGACAGCGCCGACAGCGCCGACGCGCTGGCGCTCAGGCTGGGCGCCAGCCCTGGCCTGGCAGGCATCGACGCCGCCCCGGTGATGGCGCCAATGGCCCCGCTGACGGCGCCAATGTCCCCGCTGCCGGCAGCCGCGCCACAGGCCGGCGGGCCCGGCATCGACAGCGCCCCGGCCGGGTGGAAGCCGTCGGCCGGCCAGCCCGGTGCCGGCAACGACCCGGGCGGCAGCGCCCAGGCAGCGGCTGATATCGCTGGCCGCAGGGGTGCCGGTCTGCGCGGGCTCGGCGACCGGCCCGGCGCCGACGGCAGCGACCCGGCCGATGCGGCGTCCGCACTCGCCGGGCCAGGCCCGCGCGGTGGGCGCGGCAGGCCGGGCGACCGGCCCGACCCGGCCGACCTGGCCACCCCCGGGGACCGGCCCCAGCCCGCCACTGGCGCCCCGGCCAGCCAGGCCGCCAGCGCTGCCTCGCTGGCCCAAGCGGGCCTGCTGGCCCTGCGCCCGCCGACCGGCCAGCCCGGCGCCGACACCGTCCACACCGACGAAGGTGGCCTGCCCAGCCCCGCCACCGCAGCCTTGACGGGCAGCCCGCGCCCCGGCGGCCGGGCCGGTGCCAACGACCCGTCTGCAGTGGGGGTTGGCGCCGGTGCTGGGCCAGGCCTGGTTGCGGGCATGGCTGCGGGCCTGGCGGCTGGCGCCCTCCGGTCGGCCGCCGCATCGGCCGGCATCGCCGCTGGCACCGGCCAAGCCGGCGCGGCGCCCCGCTTCGACAACGCCTTGCAAGGCGCACTGCAAGGGGCCGCAGCCGGCGCATCGCTGTTCGGTCCTGACCCGGCGGCCTCGGGCATCGATGCCAACAAGTTGGCCAGCAACGCGGCCAGCAACGCGGCCAGCAGCGCCCTTGGCAGCGGCGCGGTGGTGGCCGAGCCCACCGCCAGCCCGCTGTTTGGGCCCGCACTGGGTGCCCAGGTCAGCCTGCTGGCGCGCAACGGTGTGCGGTCCGCGCTGCTGCAGCTCAACCCGGCGGAGATGGGGCCGATCAGCGTGCAGATCGCGCTGGACGGCAACACCGCCCAGGTCGAGTTCCAGGCCCTGCGGGCCGATACCCGCGGCCTGATCGAGGCCTCGCTGCCGGCGCTGGCCAGTGCGCTGCAGGACGCCGGCCTGACGCTGGCCGGCGGTGGCGTGTTCGAGCAGCCCCCCGGCCGCCAGCCACCCCCCGGCGGCCCAGCCACAAGCGGTGCCGACGGCTCGGCAAACCGCGAGCGCAGCGCCACCGCGGCCATCCCGGGCGGCCCCGCCGGTCAGCGCGCCAGCCCGCGCGGGCTGGTCGACCTGGTGGCCTGAGGCCGCTCGGCGAACCTCGCCACGACGGCCGCCACGACGGCCGCAAAACCGCAGGCTTTGCACTGCTTATCGGCGCATCGCCAACGGGGGCGATCCGAATAATCGATCCACAGCCCCTCCCCCGGCCACCGGCCCGGGGCGCCTGCTGATCGCCTGGAGATCCCCCCTGCCATGTCCGCTGCACCTGCTGCAAACGCTGCCCCTGCCGGCGCCGCCGCGCCCAAAGCCGGCAAGAAAAAACTCATCATCATCATTGCCGCCGTGCTGGTGCTGGTGCTGGGCGGCGGCGCTGCCGCCTTCATGCTGATGAAGAAAAAACCCGTCGAGGGCGAGGAAGACGGCGGCGACGGCCACGGCAAGCCCAAGACTGCGGCCAAGGCCGAGCAGGCCGAGCCCGCCAAGCTGCGCCCGCGCCACGACCCCAAGCACCCGCCGGTGTTCGTGGCGCTGGACCCGTTCACCGTCAACCTGGCCGACAAGGAGAACGAGCGCTTTGCCCAGGTCGGCGTGACGCTGGAGATCGAGGACGCCAAGGTCGGCGAGGAGCTCAAGCTCTACATGCCGGCGATCCGCAACAACATCCTGATGGTGCTGTCGCACCGCACATCGGCCCAGCTGGTCACCCGCGAGGGCAAGGAGAAGCTGGCCCGCGCCATCCAGTACGCCGCCGTGCGGCCACTGGGCTACGACATCGACGACGAGGACGATGACGAGGACGCCGACGCCGACAGCGCACCCAGGAAGAAGAAGAAAAAGAAGAAGCTGCCGCCCAACAACCTGCCGGTCTCGGCCGTGCATTTCTCGAACTTCATTGTGCAATGACCCCCCCCGTAGCGACTTCGTCGCCTCCCCAGGGGGGCGCCGCCAGCAGCTCGGCGAAGCCGGATCTGCGGCGGCCGCTTGGCTGGGCCGGTGGCAAGTGCCAGCTTGTTTGCTTCGCCGGATGAGCCGGAACCCGCTACTGACATGAACCAGCAAATCCTGTCGCAGGACGAGGTCGATGCGCTGTTGCAGGGCATCACCGGCGAGAGCCAGAAGATCGAACCCGAGGAGACCGCGCCCGAGGCGATCCGCGACTACAACATCGCCAGCCAGGAGCGCATCCTGCGGGGGCGCATGCCCACCATGGAGATCGTGGGCGAGCGCTTTGCCCGCAACATCCGGCTGGGGTTGTTCAACTTCATCCGCAAAAGCCCCGAGGTCTCGATCGGGGGCACCAAGCTGGTCAAGTACAGCGCCTTTCTGCGCGAGCTGGTGGTGCCCACCAACTTCAACGTGGTGCAGATCAGGCCCTTGCGCGGCAGCGGCCTGGTGGTCTGCGATCCGTCGCTGGTGTTTGCGGTGATCGACGCGCTCTACGGTGGCAGCGGCAAGTACCACACCCGCATCGAGGGCCGTGAGTTCTCCCCCACCGAGCTGCGGGTGATCCAGCGCCTGGTGGCCTGCATCATCAACGAGTACCGCAAGGCCTGGCTGGGCATCTATCCGATCGAGCTGGAATACACCCGCTCTGAGATGCAGCCGCAGTTTTGCACCGTGGCATCGCCCGGCGACATGGTGGTGGCCAGCAGCTTCACGCTGGAGGTGGGTGAGACCAGCGGCACGGTGCACATCTGCATGCCCTACAGCACGCTCGAACCGATCCGCGACGTGCTCTACAGCGCGATGCAGGGCGATGCCGAGCCCGACCAGCGCTGGATCAAGCTGTTGCGCTCGCAACTGCAGTCGGCCGACCTGCCGGTGGTGGCCGAGCTGGCCACTGCGCGCGCCACGGTGGAGCAGCTGCTGAGCTTCAAGCCGGGCGACTTCATCGAGCTGGACCTGCAGCAAATGATCCAGGCCAAGGTCGACGGCGTGCCGGTGTTCGACTGCAGCTACGGCACCAGCAACGGCCGCAACGCCATCAAGATCGACCGACTGTTGACCGGCTCTGACCTGGGCTGGCTGGGAGAGCGCCATGAGTGAAGACAAGGCCAGCCTGTCCGAAGAAGACCGCATGGCCGCCGAATGGGCCGCCGCGCTGGACGAGTCCAAACCCGAGATCGAGACCGGCAGCGCGCTGGCCGCCACCCGCCCGACATCGGCGGCGGCGCCGTTCACCAGCTTTTCGGCGGCCCCGGCGGTGGGGGCGGCGGGCGCGGCGAACGGCCACGACCTGAACATGATCTTGGACATCCCGGTGCAGTTGACCGTGGAGCTGGGCCGCACCCGCATCCCGATCAAGCACATCCTGCAACTGGCGCAGGGCTCGGTGGTGGAGCTGGAGGCGCTGGCCGGCGAGCCGATGGACGTGCTGGTCAACGGCTATTTGATCGCCCAGGGCGAGGTAGTGGTGGTCAATGAGAAGTTTGGCATCCGCCTGACCGACATCGTCACGCCCAGCGAGCGCATGCGGCGCCTCAGCAGATAGGCCCACGCCGATGACCTCGATGCTCGGCCCCTTGCTGGCCTTTGTGCTGATCGTGGCGCTGATCCCGGCCGCGCTGTGGCTGCTCAAGCGCAGCCCGCTGGGCGCTGCCGGCAGCGGCCCGGCCGGCCTGCGCCTGGTGGGCGCGCTGGCCTTGTCGCCCAACCAGCGCCTGGTGACGGTGGAGGTGGGCAGCGGCGCCGACCGCCGTTGGCTGGTGCTGGGCCTCAGCAGCGCCGGCATCCAGGCCCTGCACAGCCTGCCGCCCCAGGCCGAGCCCGCGGCCATGCCCAACACCGCCACCGGCCTGGCCGGCTTTGCCCAATTGCTGCAGCGCCAGCGCGCCGCCCAGGCACAAGCGCCACAGGACCCAGCGCCGCAGAACCAAGCGCCGCAGGCCCCCGGAGGCCCCCATGCCGGTTGATCGCCAAGCCACCCGCACCGCCCACTCAGTGCGCGCTGCCGGACGCATCCTCTGTCGGTCAGGCCTGGCTGGCCTGTTGGCCGCACCGCTGGCGGGTTGGGCCAAGGCCGCCGCCGCGCCCGGCCTGCCGCTGCTGATCGGCCAGGCCGCGGGCGGCACCGCCTACTCGGTGCCGATCCAGACCCTGCTGTTCTTCACCGCGCTGGGGTTCTTGCCGGCGGTGGTGTTGATGATGACCGGCTTCACCCGCATCGTCATCGTGCTCAGCCTGCTGCGGCAAGCCCTGGGCACCCAGGCCGCGCCGCCCAACCAGGTGGTGGTGGGGCTGAGCCTGTTCCTGACCTTCTTCGTGATGTCGCCCACGCTGGACAAGGTTTACGCCACTGCCTGGCAGCCCTATGACGCGCAACAGATCGAGTTCGAGGAGGCGCTGCTGCTGGCCGCCAAGCCGGTGCGCGAGTTCATGCAAAAGCAAACCCGCCACAGCGACCTGCAGTTGTTTGCCAAGCTGGCCAAGGTGGCGCCCGATGTCAAGACCGAGCAGATGCCCTTCACGGTGCTGGTGCCAGCGTTTGTCACCAGCGAGCTGAAAAGCGCCTTCCAGATCGGCTTCTTGATCTTCATCCCCTTCCTGATCATCGACATGATCGTGGCCAGCGTGCTGA
>JANLZT010000280.1:0-4090 GCA_031366465.1 Betaproteobacteria bacterium
CGATCCCACCAAGGTGAGCTACTCGCAGTTGCTCGAGAAGTTCTGGCGCAGCATCGACCCCACCACCAAGGACCGACAGTTTTGCGACGCCGGCTCGCCCTACCGCACCGCCATCTTCACCCACGACGCAGCGCAGGCCGCTGCCGCGCAAGCATCGCTGGCAGCGCTGGAAAAGAGCAAGCCTTTCAAGGAACCCATCGTCACACAGCTCGTGTCCGCCGGGCCCTTCTACCCGGCCGAGGAGTACCACCAGGACTACTACAAGAAGAATCCGTTGCGCTACGCCTACTACCGCAGCAGTTGCGGGCGAGACGCGCGGCTGGAGCAGTTGTGGGGCAAGAAGTGACCCTGCCCCGCCTCGTTCAAGCCATCTGACGCTGCCGCCGTCGCGCCCAGGCCAGCACGATCAGCCCACCGGCCAGCGTCAGGACGTAGGTGCCGGGTTCGGGGATGGCGGCCACGCTACCGATCAGCCGCAGTTCTGAGGGCAGGAAAGCCACATGGGGTCCGACGCGTTGACCGAACGTGGCTGAAGCCGGACGGTGACGCCGAAGGCGCCGATGGCGCTGTCCTGCAGCGTCACGAGCAGGCCCGTTCCCACGCCAGCGCCGAGGTTGAAGGGGTCGAAGCCGGCTGTGGTGAAGCCCTTGCCGACCAGGCCGCCGAGATCCCAGGCGCCGACCAGCGAGTCTGCCGGCTGAGGTGCGACGTCGGCCAAGGTCAGACCCGAGATGAGGCTCGCGCCGCCTTCGATGATGGTGCGGAAGTCCAACACCTGCTGCTTTGGCGCCGGTGCGCTGAACATCGCGGGGCCGAACGCGGGGTCGGCGACAGCTTGGCCAGGTTGTTCACTTCAATCTGCGAATGGCAGCTTCGGAGCGACGAGTTCCGGGCAGCCGATGTCGCCGATGGGTCGCTTGCGGGTACTCTGTTTGGTCACCGAGCTACTCGGGAGCCGCCATCGCAGGCATCGCCCCGGGCAGGGTAGACCGCGCGTAACGAGACCTCAGGTTGGTCAAACTCGGCACAGCGCCTATGCAAGCGCCCGGGGCGCAGGTCGTCCAGGTCCATCCAGGTGCGCAGGCCGCTGCGGCGCAGCGCCAGCGCCATTGCACGCACCGGGCCCAGGTCAGCGCGCGAGTAGGAGATGAACACCGACCTGGTGGCCAGGTCCGCAGGGGCCGCTTGCAGCAGGGTGTGCATCACGGGGCCGGGGTTCAGGCGCTCAGGGCCGCACGGCCGGTGTCTCCACCGGCATGCCGGCCGCCCGCTGCGCCAGCCAGGCCTCCAGCGCCAGCCACTCGGGCGCGTCGGGCGCCCAGGGCTCGGCACGCACACCCACCACGCAGCCGCGCAGCCGGCGCTGCAGGCTGCCCAGGCCCTGCCATTCCAGCCGGTAGCTGGGATAGCCGGTGGCGTGGCCTTGCGGGATGGCCGCGCCGCCCAGCTTGTGGCCGGCGCGCTGGTCATGGCAGTGCAGGCAGGCCAGGTTGAGCTGGCCCAGGCGCTGCTGCCATAGCAGCTCGCCTTGGCTGCGCAGCGGCGCCAGCCGGGCATCGTCGGGCGGGGCCAGCGGCTGGCCGCGTGACTGCAAGCCCAGGTAGGCGGCCAGCGCCAGCGCGTCGGCATGGTCGGCCGCCAGCGCCGGGGCCTGCTGGTGCTGCACCCGGCAGGCGTTGATGCGGCCGTGCAGGTTGAGCGCCGCGCCGCTGCGCGCGTCCCAGGCCGGGTAGCGGGCGGCCACGCCAGCCATGCTTTGCGCCGCGTTGGCGTGGCAGCCGCTGCAACTTTTGGCCAGCTTGCCGGCCGGCGCCAGCCAGAGCGCGGCACCGTCCTGCACCCACAGCATGGCCGGGTTCTGGGCGTCGTCGCGCTGCAAGGCCTGCAGCGCCGGGCTCATGTAGTCCAGCCCCGAGCGGCGCGGATCGGCCTGGGCCTGGGCGGATCCGGCCGCAATCAGCGCCCCCAACAGGCCGCTGCCCAGCGCCCGGACCCAGGCCTTGGCCCAATCGCCGGGGGCTGCCTTCATGCCGGCTGGATGGCCCGGGTCTCGCGGTGCTGGAAGCCCCAGTCGCCCAGCCACTCGAAGCTGAGCGTGCCGGGCCCGTTGGCGCGCACCCAGAAGGCCAGGTAGGGGTTGGCCGAGATGGCGGGGTAGAGGTCGGCGGCGAACACCAGCACGCCGTCCAGCTGGCACTCGAAGCGGGTGACCAGCGCGCGCGCCACCACATTGCCCAGGCCGTCCGGGCGCAGGCCGTTTTCCATCGGGTGGCCCAGCGTGACGCGGATTTCACCCGGCACGCCGCGCCGCAGCGTGTCGGTGCCGTGGATCAGGGTGCGGGCCTTGGGGGCGTCGGCCATGGTGGGTGGGCGCTTAGCTCTCGACGCAGGCGGCCAAGGTGACGATCACGTCAACATGGTGAGACCACTGGCTGCCGTCGCTCAGGCGGGCCAGGGCCACCAGTTGCTGCGAGGTGGCCAGCCGGATGCGGGCATCGGCCTGGGCCCGGCCACAAGCCGGACCGAACACAAAGCGCACCACGTCGCGCTGCGGGTTGCGCTCGTTGAAGACGATGATTTCTTGCACATGGTCGGCGGCTGTCATCGGGCTGTCGAAGGTGACGCGGATCGGCACCGCGTTGCCGTTTTCCACCAGCGGGGCGATGTCCAGCGTCACCCGGCCTTCGGTGATAGCCCGGCCGGCAGCCCAGCGGCGCTTGACGACCTCGAGCGTGTCGGTGGCCGATATCGCCAGCGCCGGCTGGCTGCGCAGCAACAGCCAGCCGGCGCCGGCCGCGCCCAGCAGGCGGCGCCGGCTGGCCCGGGGCTGGGGCTTGGCGATGGTGGCCGGGCGGGGGGGCATCATTTCAGCGTGGCCAGGTAGGCCACCACGTCGTCAATCTGGGCCGGCGCCAGCAGCGGCTTGCCACGCCAGGCCGGGGCCACTTGCTGCAGGCCTTCCGTTCGGCCATAGGCGGGCATCAAGGTGTCGGGGTTGAAGCGCTCGGGCGCCAGCAGGCGCTGGCGCAGCGCGTCGGTGTCCAGCCGGGCGCCGACGCCGTCCAGCGGCGGGCCCAGCGTGCCCTGGTGGGCCGCCAGTTGGCCCGGCAGCGCATGGCAGAGCACGCACAGGCCCTGGCTGCGGCTGGCCACGATGGCCGCGCCGCGCGCCGCGTCCCCGGCGGCGGTGGCAGGGGCCAGCAGTGCCAGCGCTGCCAGCAGCCCGGCGGTGACCGCGCCGTCCAGCCTCACTGGGCGACCCTCCGCGCAAAGCGCTCCGGGATTCGCGCTTGGGAGCGGCCCGGCGCGCTCATGCGCGTTTGAGGCTTTGGTTCTTGATCGGCAGCGTGCGGATGCGCTGGCCGGTGGCGGCGAAGATGGCGTTCAGCACCGCCGGTGCGGCCACCGCGATGGTCGGCTCGCCCACCCCGCCCCAGAAGCCGCCCGAGGGCATCACGATGGTCTCGACCTTGGGCATCTGCGCCATCTGCAGCACCGGGTAGGCATGGAAGTTGGTCTGCTGGATGCGGCCGTTCTCCAGCGTGCATTCGCCGTACAGCGCGGCCGACAGGCCATAGGCGAACGAGCCCTCCACCTGGGCCGCGATCTGCTGCGGGTTGACGGCGTGGCCGCTGTCGGTGGCAGCGACGATGCGGTGCACCGTCAAGTCACCGGCCGGGCTGACCGAGACCTCGGCGCAGGCCGCCACATAGCTGCCAAAGCCCATGATCTGGGCCAGCCCGCGGTGCACCGACTGGCCCTTGATGGCCGCAGCCGGCGTGCCCCAGCCGGCGCCCTTGGCCACCGCATCCAGCACCGCAAGATGTTTGGGGCTGCCGGCCAGCAATTGCCGGCGCAGCGCCAGCGGGTCTTGGCCGGTGGCGTGGGCGATCTCGTCGATGAAGCATTCGAGGTAGATCGCGTTGTGGTTCAAGTTGACGCCACGCCAGAAGCCGGGCCGCACCGGCGGGTTGCGCATTGCATGGTCGATCAGCAGGTTCGGGATGTTGTAGCCCAGCGAACCCTCGGGCCCGCTGGCGTTCAGGCCCTGGAAGACGACCGGGTCTTTGCCGGCCTGCAGGGCCTGCGG
>JANLZT010000285.1:0-2687 GCA_031366465.1 Betaproteobacteria bacterium
CTCCAGCGCGATCAGCGCGCCCAGGCTGTGGCCCACCAGCGTGGCCTGGCCGGGCTGCTGCACACCGGCCGCGTCCAGCACCGCGATCAGCCAGGCGCCCAGGGCTTGCACGCTGGCTGCTACCGGTCCGGCGCTGCGGCCATGGCCGGGCAGGTCGAGTGCCAACACGCTGTGGCCGTGGTGGGCGCACCATCGCGCCAGCAGGGTCCAGACGCTGTGGTCATGCAGGGCGCCGTGCACGAAGACCACGCAGGGCAGGCTGGCATCAAAGGGCTTGCCGCCGGTGTAGGCATAGGCGGCGGATGGGCCGTGCTGACCATGAAGGTCGAGTTTCATGCCGCCTTCTCCGCCGCCTTGAGTGCGCGCTTCAGGTCGTCGATCAGGTCGTCGGCATCCTCCAGGCCTATCGACAGCCGGATGCTGCCCGGGCCGATGCCGGCACGCGCCAGCGCGGCGTCGTCCATGCGGAAATGGGTGGTCGAGGCCGGGTGGATCACCAGTGATCGGCAATCACCCACATTGGCCAGGTGCGAGAAGATTTTCAGGGCCTCGATGAAGGCCACGCCCTGGGCCCGTGAGCCTTTCAAATCGAAGCTGAACACGGCGCCACAGCCCTTGGGCAGCAACTGCCTGGCCAGGGCATGGCTGGGGTGCGACGCCAGCTCGGGGTAGCCCACCCGCGCCACCATCGCATGGCCGCTGAGCATCTGCACCACTTGGCGGGTGTTGTCGATGTGGCGCGCCATGCGCAGCGGCAGGGTCTCGATGCCCTGCAGGATCAGCCAGGCGGTGTGCGGGCTGATGCAGGCGCCAAAGTCGCGCAGGCCCTCGCGGCGGGCCCGCAGCAAGAAGGCGCCGACGGTGCTCTCCTCGCTGAACACCATGCCGTGGAAGCCGTCATAGGGCTGGCAAAGCTCGGCAAAGCGGCCGGTTTGGGCATGCGCCGCATCCCAGTCGAACTGGCCGCTGTCGACCAGCAAACCCCCCACCACGGTGCCGTGGCCGGACAGGAACTTGGTGGCCGAGTGGAAGACCAGGTCAGCGCCGTGATCAAAGGGCTTGAGCAGCCAGGGCGGGGTGAAGGTGCTGTCGACCAGCAGCGGCAAATGGGCGGCATGGGCGATGGCACTGACCGTGGGGATGTCCAGCACGTCCAGGCCCGGGTTGCCCAGGGTCTCGCCAAACAGCAAGCGGGTCTCGGGGCGGATCGCTTCGCGCCAGCCATCGATGTCGCCCGGCTGCACAAAAGTGGTCTGGATACCAAAGCGCCGCAAGGTGTAGTCCAGCAAGTTGTGCGACCCGCCGTAAAGCGCGCTGCTGGCCACGATGTGCTGGCCGGCACCCGCCAGCGTGACGATGGCCAGGTGCAGCGCGGCCTGGCCACTGGCGGTGGCGATGGCGCCCACCCCGCCTTCCAGTGCGGCGATGCGCTCTTCAAGTACCGCTGTGGTCGGGTTGCTGATGCGGCTGTAGACATGGCCCGAGCGCTCCATGTTGAACAGCGACGCCGCATGCTCGCTGCTCTGGAAGACAAAAGACGTGCTCAGGTGGATGGGCGTGGCGCGCGCGCCGGTGGCGGGGTCGGGCGTGGCGCCGGCGTGCAGGGCCAGCGTGTCGAAGCCGGGATCGCTGTAGCCAGGCATGGTGGACAGGTCACTTTGCTGGTTGAGGTGGCAGATAGTGTGCTATGTTTTTCTCCCGCCCCCACCGGTGCCAGGCAGCAGGCGGCCGGCCCTGAATCCCGCAGCATCCCAGGAGAACCCCAGCCATGAAAGTCAGCGACATCCTTCGCGTCAAGGGCAGCACCTTGTTCACCTGCGCGCCCGAGCAGGCGCTGATGCAGTCGGTGCAGACCATGGCCGACCAGGACATCGGCTCGCTGGTGGTGATGTCCTACGGTGACCTGATCGGCATGCTCACCTTCCGCGAGGTGATCGCCGCCATCATGCGCAACGGTGGCGCGGTGGGCACGCTCACGGTGCGCACGGTGATGGACGATGCGCCCCTCACCTGCACCCCCGAGACCGAGATCGACGAGGTGCGCCGCATGATGCTGGGCCGCCATGCCCGCTACATGCCGGTGCTGGACGGCAAGACGCTGATGGGGGTGGTGTCCTTCTACGACGTGGCCAAGGCGGTGGTGGACGGCCAGGATTTTGAGAACCGCATGCTCAAGGCCTATATCCGCGACTGGCCCCTGGAAGAAGCCGACGCCGACGACGCCAAGCTGTAGTCCATGCCGCGCGCAGCCTGGGCTGCGACAATCTGCCAGGCCCGGCGGCCGGTGTCGCCGGGCCAATTTTTTTGCCAAATGCACTTTTGTCATCAGCACTTTAGCCAAACCCATCGGATCCTCCATGTCAGGCAGCACCTTTGGCGAACTGTTTCGGGTCACCAACTTCGGCGAGAGCCACGGCCCGGCAATCGGCTGCGTGATCGACGGCTGCCCGCCCGGCCTGGCCTTGGCGGTGGACGACATCCAGCCCGAGCTCGACCGCCGCCGCCCCGGCACCAGTCGCCATGTGACCCAGCGCAACGAGGCCGACGCGGTGGAGATCCTGTCCGGCGTCTACGAGGGCCAGACCACCGGCACGCCGATCTGCCTGCTGATCCGCAACACCGACCAGCGCAGCAAGGACTACGGCAACCTCCTCGACACCTTCCGACCCGGCCATGCCGACTACACC
>JANLZT010000321.1:0-1861 GCA_031366465.1 Betaproteobacteria bacterium
GGCCAAGCGCTATGCCGCCAAGCTGGCGCTGCGCAGCGCGTTCGCCACCAACGGCCAGGCGATCTACGGCATCGACATGGCCACCGGCACTGAGGGCGAGCTGCCCGGCTACCCGAGCCCGACCGCTTCGCCGCCGTGCCCTTCGAGGACAAGGGCGGCACCTAACGAGAAGACCCTCCCGACGCTGCTGACCACCTCGCAGAAGCTGTCCACCGGCGTGGATGCGCGCAATGTGCGCAACATCGTGCCGATGCGGCCGGTGGCCTCGATGATCGAGTTCAAGCAGATCATCGGTCGCGGCACGCGCCTGTACGACGGCAAGGACCACTTCACGATCTACGACTTTGTGAAGGCACACCACCACTTCAGCGACCCGGCGTGGGATGGCGAGCCGCTGACACCGGAAGCGCCCGAACCACGCACGCCACACACCGGCGGCGGCGCAAGCGATGTGCCGGCCTGCGAGCCCATGCCGCCCCCGCTGACCAACCCGCCCCCGGCCAGGATCCAGGTCAGGCTGCCGACGGCAAGGACCGCAGGATTCAGCACATGACGGCCACCACCTTCTGGAGCGCCGATGGGCGCCCGATGTCGGCGGCGCAGTTCCTTGAAGTGCTGGACGGCGCGCTGCCCGAGTTCTTCAAGGACGAGGACGAACTGCGGCGCCTTTGGGGCGTGCCCGACACCCGCAAGGCACTGCCGGCTGGCCTGGCCGACAAGGGCTTCGGCCCCGAGCCGCTGGCCGAGATGCAGAGAATCACTGAGGTCGAGAAGAGTGACCTGTTCGATGTGCTGGCCTAGGTGGCATTCGCTGCCGAGCCGGTGACGCGGGCAGACCGCGCTGCGGCGGCGAAGGCAGCGACAGCCGCCGCGTTCACCGACCAGCAACGGGCCTTTGTCGATTTTGTGCTGGCGCAATATGTCCAGCAGGGCGTGGACGAACTCGATGCCGACAAGCTGTCACCGCTGTTGAAGCTCAAGTACCACAACGCGATTGCCGACGCATTGGCCGATCTGGGCAGGCCCGATCAGGTGCAGCGGGTGTTTGTGGGCTTCCAGCGGCATCTCTACCCGCGTCCACCCTTGTCATCCCGCCCGCTGGCACCACCTGCCTAAAATCTTGCTTCAAGCCCTCCGACCTCAGGCAGCCCATGGTCCCCCACCTCATCACCGCCCTCACCGGCCCGATCAACGAGCTGGAGGCCCGCATCCTCGAATCGATGCCCGCCATCGAGCGCTGGTTCCGGCTGGAGTGGATGGAGCACACGCCGCCGTTCTACTCATCCGTGGACTTGCGCAATGCCGGCTTCAAGCTGGCGCCGGTCGACACCAACCTCTACCCCGGCGGCTTCAACAACCTGACGCCCGAGATGCTGCCGCTGGCGGTGCAGGCGGCGATGGCGGCGATCGAGAAGATCTGCCCCGAGGCCAAGAACCTGTTGCTGATCCCCGAGCGCCACACCCGCAACACCTTCTACCTCAGCAACCTGCAGCGGCTGGTGCGCATCTTCACCCAGGCCGGGCTGAACGTGAGGCTGGGCACGCTGGACCAGGGCGTCACCGCGCCGGCCAAGCTGGCGCTGCCCGATGGCAGCGAGTTGCTGATCGAGCCGCTGCTTCGCAGCCGCGGCCGGCTGGGGCTGAAGGATTTCGACCCCTGCACCATCTTGCTCAACAACAACCTGTCGGCCGGCGTGCCCAAGGTGCTGGAGAACCTGCACGAGCAATACCTGTTGCCGCCGCTGCACGCCGGCTGGACGGCCCGCCGCAAACACCAGCACTACCAGGCCTATGAGGAAGTGGCCAAGAAGTTCGCCAAGCTGCTGGGCATGGACCCCTGGCTGATCAACCCGATGTTCAG
>JANLZT010000396.1:0-4121 GCA_031366465.1 Betaproteobacteria bacterium
TAGCCCATGCCGGCGCCGCCGTATTCCTCGGGCACCGTGATGCCCAGCACGCCCAGCTCACCCATCTTGCGCCACAGGTCCATCGGGAACTGGTCGCTGCGGTCGATCTCGGCGGCGCGCGGCGCGATCTCGGCGTCGGCAAAGGCGCGCACCGCGTCGCGCAGCGCATCGATGTCTTCACCGAGTTGGAAGTCGAGGCCGGGCAGTTGGCTCATGGGGTCTCCTGGGGGGGGGTGGCGATGGGTGCCGGGTGTCGAGGCTCGGATCAGGCCTTGCTGCGGCGCGGGTCGGCGCGGGTCGGCGCTGGCCAGCAGCTCGCGGCAGCGGCCCTCGTGCAACGTCAGCTCGTCCAGCGTGACACGGATGTCGTCCAACTGCTGGGCCAGTTGCCTCTTGTGCGCGGCCAGCACGCCGAGAAAAGCCTCCAACTGCGGCACGGTGTCGGCGACGCTGCCGTCCATCGTCACCAGCTGCCTGATCTCCTGCAGTGAAAACCCCAGGCGCTTGCCGCGCAAGGTGAGTTTGAGCCGGGTGCGGTCACGCGGGCTGTAGACCCGGTTGCGGCCGTCGCGGGCGGGCGCCAGCAGGCCGCTGTCCTCGTAGAAGCGGATGGCACGCGGGGTGATGTCGAACTCGCGCGCCAGCTCGGAGATGGTGTAGGTCTTGCCAGGGCGGACGATGGTGGCGGTCATGGCGGCGGGCGGCGGGCCGGGTTGACGTTCACGTCAATGTAGCCCATGCCACCCCGGCCGGTGCGGGGCCGCCGCGCCTCAATCAAAGGCCGGCAGCAACTCGGTGCGCAGGGCGCCCCGGCTTTGCTCGTAGTCGGGCAGCACCGAGCGCACCACCTCCCAGAAGGCCGGGCTGTGGTTCATCTCGCGCAGGTGGGCAAGTTCATGCGTAACGACGTAGTCGATCACCGGCAGCGCAAAGTGGATCAGCCGCCAGTTCAGGCGCACCGCGCCGCTGGCACTGGCACTGCCCCAGCGGGTGGATGCCGAGCTGAGCGACAGCCGGGTGATGCGCACCCCCAGTTGCGGCGCAAAGTGGGCGCAGCGCTGCTCGAAGACCTGGCGCGCCTGGCGCTGCAGCCAGCTTTGCACCGCGTCGCGGATCTGCTCCTGGCTAGCGCTGTGGGGCAGGCCCACATGCAAGGTTTGCCGGGGCACGCCCGGCAAGGCCTGGGCATCACCATTGAGCTGCGCGCCATTGACGCGGCCATCCAGCAGCACGATCACGGTCTCACCCAGGTAGGGCAGCGTGGTGCCGTCCTGCCACACCGGCTTGGCCGCCTGCAGGCGCTGGGCGCGCTCATGCTGCTCGTGCAGCTTGCGCAAGATCCAGCCGGCCTTGGCCTGCAGCGCTGATTCCACCTCGGCCAGCGCCACCCAGCGTGGCGCGCTGACGCTCAGGCCGTCCAGCCCGACCACAAAGCCGATGCTGCGACGCCGCGCGCGGCGGAAGGCATAGCCCACCTGGTGCTCGCCCAGTGCGATCTGGCGCTGGGCCTGGGGGTGGTGGAAGCGCGCTGGCGCTGGGGCGGCCTGCGGAGGGGCGGGCTGCTGAGGGCCACCGGGTGACGCCAGCGTTGCGGCCGGCGGTGGTGACAGCGGGCCAGTGCCGGCCGGCGCCGCATCAAACAGCGACAACTGATGCAGAGAGGACGGGCGGCCCGTGTTTGCCATGGTCAGTGGATTCTATGAAGGGCCCGGCGCCAAGATCACGCGCAAGGATCAGGCCAGTGGCCCCGCCACGGCGGGCGGGTAGGCCTCGGGGTCGAGCCGATGCATCTCGGCCTCGATCCAGGCCTCGACCTCGGCCATCAGATCGTCCGGGCGGCGGTTGCCGGGCGGGATCGGCTTGCCGATCGACATCTCGATCAGCCCCGGCCGCAGCAGCCAGCTCTTGCGTGGCCAGCAGCGCGCCGAGGTGACTGCGATCGGCACGATGGGTGTGCCGGTGGTGCAGGCCAGCCGCGACGCACCGGTCTTGTAGTCGCCCTTCTGGCCGCGCGGGATGCGGGTGCCCTCGGGGAACATGATCACCCAGTTGCCTTGCGACATCAGCCGCTTGCCCTGTGCCAGCACCTTGGACCAGGCCGCGCTGCGCCGGCTGCGGTCGATGTGGATCATGTCCATGCGGCCGATGGCCCAGCCAAAAAAAGGAATCCACAGCAGCTCGCGCTTGAACACATAGGCCAGCGGATGCGGCATCAGCGCCGGGAAGGCGAAGGTCTCCCAGGTGCTCTGGTGCTTGGGCGCCAGCAGCACGGCGGCGGTGGCGTCTTCCGCCGTGGGCAGATTGTCCAGCCCGGTCACGCGGTAGCGCACGCCGCAGATCACCTTGGCCCCCCAGACCGACAGCTTGAGCCAGCCCACGCACAGCCAGTACATCGGCGCGCCGCGCACAAAGACCGAGAACACCACCGCCGCCAGCGCCCAGGGCACCAGCGTGACCAGCAGGAACAGGATGTAGAGCGCCGAGCGGGCAACGATCATCGGTGGCGATTCAGGCAGCAGCGGGTGGGCGGGCAGCGGTAGTAGCGGCGGCGATGGTGGTGGCGACGACGGGCGCCGGTGCAGTACTGCCGGGCAAGGCATGGCCGGGCACTGCGTGGGACAGCACGAACTCGGCAAACGCTGCCAGGTCGGTATGCACCTGGGTGCCGGGCACCTGGGCCACCATCTGGCGCACCTGGGCAGCATCCAGCCCGGCGGCCCGGCCGGTGCAAACCAGGTGGGGCTCGCAGCCGGCGGCCTGGGCGGCTTGCAGGTCGCGCAGGGTGTCGGCCACCATCGGCACATGGGTCAGGGCGATGCCGTAGCGGCGGCCGATCTCATGCATCAGCCCGGGCAGGGGCTTGCGGCAGTCGCACTGGTCCTCGGGGGTGTGGGGGCAGAAGAACACCGCGTCGATGCGCCCGCCCACCGCCATCAGCAGCTTGAACATATGGGCATGCACCGCATTGACCGAGGCCATGTCGATCATGCCCCGGCCGATGCCCGACTGGTTGGTGGCCACCACCGTGTGCCAGCCGGCGTGGTTGAGGCGCGCCACCGCCTCCATCGCACCGGGGATGGCGCTCCACTCGTCGGGCGCCTTGACATGGTCGTCGCGAAAGTCATTGAGGATGCCGTCGCGGCCCAGGATCACCAGTTTGACGACGGGTTGCATGGTCGGCTCAAGCAGCCAGGCGGGCCAGATCGGCCACCCGGTTCATCGCCGCGTGCAGCGTGCCCAGCAGGGCCAGCCGGTTGTTGCGCAGCGCGGGGTCATCGGCATTGACCATCACCGATGCAAAAAACGCATCCACCGGCGCCTTCAGCACCGCCAGGGCCTGCAGCGACGCGCTGTAGTCGCCGGCCGCAAAGGCCGCGTCGGCAGCCGGCGCTGCGGCGGCCAGTGCGGCATGCAGGCCGGCCTCGGCGGGCTCGACCAGCAGGGCGGGGTTGACGCTGGCAGGGGTTGCGGCCTCAGATTTTTTGAGGATGTTGGCCACCCGCTTGTTGGCTGCCGCCAGCGCGGGGGCCTCGGGCAGGGCCGCAAAGGCGCGCACCGCCGCAAGGCGCCTGGGCACCTCGCCCAGCCTGGCGGGCTGCAGCGCCAGCACCGCGTCCACCTGCTGCGCGCTAAAGCCCTGCTCGCGCAGCCCCACCGCCAGGCGGTCGGTCATGAAGCTGGCCAGGGCCGGGCGCACCGGGGTGGCCAGTAGCTCGGCGTCAAAAACGCCCTCGGCAGCCTGGATCAGCGCGCCCAGGTCCAGCGGCAAATTGCGCTCGATCAGGATGCGGATCACCCCCAGCGCATGGCGGCGCAGCGCGAACGGATCCTTGTCGCCGCTGGGCAACTGGCCAATGCCGAACAGGCCGACCAGGGTTTCGAGCTTGTCGGCCAGCGCCAGCACACAGCCGGTGTGGTTGCGCGGCAGCGCGTCGCCGGCAAAGCGCGGCTTGTAATGGTCCTCGATGGCAATCGCCACACCGTCGCGCAGGCCCTCGTGGCGGGCGTAGTAGCCGCCCATCACGCCCTGCAACTCGGGGAACTCGCCCACCATGTCGGTGAGCAAGTCGGTCTTGGCCAGCCGGGCGGCCTGGGCCAGCTTGCTGTCGAGCACCTCGAAC
>JANLZT010000491.1:0-3450 GCA_031366465.1 Betaproteobacteria bacterium
GCCAGCGCAGGCCGCAGACGATGCTCGTCGAGCAGGGCCCGTCGGCCCGATCTGATTGCAAACGGGCGCGAATCCGGGCCCCAAGCCCAGGAGGCATGGTGACATGGCCGCTGGTCGCAACCAACCGGACAGGGCCCGGTCTGCACCGCGCCGCAGTCAATACCAATGCACCAGCAGCATCACCACGATGCTGAGCACCACGCTGGAGCCCAGCGGCACAAAGAACTCGCGGCCGAAGCAGCGCAGGCTGAAATCCCCCGGCACCTTGCCCAGGCCCAGCCAGCCCAGCCAGCGGCGCAGGCCGCCGAACAGGATCAGCAGCACAAAAAATATCACCAGCCAGCGCATCTCGGGTGATCCGGGCTCACAGCCGGTGGCTTCGGTCGCCCTGGGCAAAGCCCAGCAGATCGACGCTGGCCAAGCCACGCGCCAATGCGATGACCTTGAACAGCTCGCCCATCTCGTGCTCGTTGATCAGGCGCTGGGCCATCGTGCGCTGGGGCAGGCTGGCGGCTTCCAGCAGGGGCAGCAGCCCGCAATTGAGTAAAAAACGCGCTTGCGAGGTGTAGCCCAGCACCGCCAACCCGGCGTCCTGGGCCGCCAGCGCGATGCCGGTGAAGTTGACATGGGCGGTGATGTCCTTTTGCCCCACAGCCAGCAGCGGGTTGGCGTCAGCGCGATGGGCCTGGTGGCACATCAGCGTGCCGCCGATGCGCTGCGGCAGGTAGTACTCGTGCTCGGGGAAACCGTAGTCGATGAACAGCGCCAGGCCGCGCCGCAGCATCACCGCGATGCTGCGGATGAAGGCCTCGGCCTGGGGGTGGATCTCGGTCAAGGTGCCGGGCACAAAGGCGCTGTCCAGCGGCGGTCGCAGCGGGCTGGGCCGGTCGCTCCAGGCCAGGGATTCACCGGCCATCACCACGCCGCGCTCCTGCCATTGCGCGCCCTCGAAGTGCAGCAGCTTGACCGGCATCGCGTCCAGCACCTCGTTGCCGATGACCACGCCGTCAAAGGCCTCGGGCAGCCGGTCCAGCCACTGCACGCGGCGGCCAAAGCGCAGCAGCCGGGCCTGCTGGCGCTGGCGCAGCGTGGCCGACACATCGACGATGGCATAGGCCTGCAGCGCATCGCCCAGCGCGTCCAGCAACTGCTCGGCCAACGCGCCCGAGCCGGCACCAAACTCCATCACCGCCGTGCTGGCACTGGCCTGCAGGCCCTGCGCCACCTGGGCCGCCAGGGCCCGGCCGAACAGCGGTGACAGCTCGGGCGCGGTGACGAAATCACTGCCCGAGCCCGGCCCCAGGCCGAACTGGCGGCCACTGTTGGCGTAATAGCCCAGGCCGGGTTCGTACAAGGCCTGCGCCATGAACAGGTCGAAGGGCAGCCAGCCGCCCTGGTCGGCGATGGCCCGCCCGATCACATCGCCCAGGGCGGCCGATACACTGCCGGGTTCGCCCGCAGCCGCGCGCTGGTCTGCTGTGTTTGTCGCTGATCGCCGGGCCATCCGGGCATTGTAGAAAGCATGAACAACCCCTCCTCGTCTGCCCAGTCGCGGCCGGTGGCCCTGGTCACTGGCGCGGCGCGGCGCATCGGCCGGGCCATCGCGCTCGACCTGGCCGGCCATGGCTGGGACCTGGCGCTGCACTGCCGGGGCGGGGTGGCGTCGCTGGCTGACGCCCAGGCCACCGCCGACCAGGCCCGCGCAATCGGTGCCGCCGCCCAGGTGCTGGCTGCAGACCTGGCGGACGAGGCCGCTTGCGCCGGCCTGGTGCCGGCCGCAGTAGTCGCCTGCGGCCGGCTGGATGCGGTGGTCAACAACGCCTCGCGCTTTGAGTACGACAGTGTCGAGACCTTCAGCACTGCAGCCATGGACCGCCACTGGCGCAGCAACACCGCACCGGCCGTGCTGCTGGCCCGCGCCCTGCATCAGCACCTGCTGCAGCGCGGTGGCCAGGGCTGCGTGGTCAACCTGCTGGACCAGAAGCTGGCCAACCCCAACCCCGACTACTTCTCGTACACCCTGAGCAAGGCCGCGCTGGCCGAGGCCACCGTGATGCTGGCCCAGGCGCTGGCGCCGGCCTTGCGGGTGTGCGCGGTCTCGCCCGGGGTGACGCTGCTGTCGGGCACCATGAACCAGGCCGAGTTCGACGCCGCCCACCGCCTGACGCCGCTGCAGCGCTCGTCCAGCCCGGCCGACATCGCTCAGGCAGTGCGCTTTTTGCTCGAATCGCCGGCCATCACCGGCCACACCCTGCTGGTGGACGGTGGCCAGCACCTGCTGGGGCAAGCACGCGACGTGCTGTTCCTGGCCCAGCAGCATTTGGCGGCCCCCTGACCCGATCCCTGAGACCCCCATCATGCAAAGCCTGCTCACCAACCCCAGCCTGATGGACTGCCGGCGCCTGTACCTGCGCGACTACGAGGTCTGGATCAACATCGGCGTGCACGACTTCGAGAAAAAAGGCGAGCAGCGCGTCAAGATCAATGTCGATCTCTACGTGCCGCTGGCCCATTCCACCCCCACCCAGGACAAGCTGGCCGAGGTGCTGGACTACGACTTCATCCGCCGCTCGATTGCCGAGCGGGTGGCGCGCGGCCACATCCACTTGCAGGAGACGCTGGCCGACGACGTGCTGCGCCTGATGCTGGCCCACCCGCATGTGCGCGCGGCCCGGGTGGCCACCGAAAAGCCCGATGTCTACCCCGACTGCGACGCGGTGGGCTGCGAGGTCTTCGGCCTGAAGGACGCGCCATGAACGACACCACGCACGACATCACCGCCGCAGACCGCAAGGCCGCCTTCGAGGCCAACAAGCTCAGCAAGCGCCTGCACCGGCAAGTGGGCCAGGCCATCGTTGACTTCAACATGATCGAGGACGGCGACAAGGTGATGGTGTGCCTGTCGGGCGGCAAGGACAGCTACGCGATGCTCGACATCCTGCTGGGCCTGCAGCAGCGCGCGCCGATCAGCTTCGAGCTGATCGCCGTCAACCTGGACCAGAAACAGCCCGGCTTCCCGGCCCATGTGCTGCCCGACTACCTGCGCAGCCGGGGCCTGCCCTTCCACATCGAGAACCAAGACACCTACAGCATCGTCACCAAGCTGATCCCCGCCGGCAAGACGATGTGCAGCCTGTGCTCGCGGCTGCGGCGCGGCATCCTCTACCGGGTGGCGGGTGAGCTGGGCGCCACCAAGATCGCGCTCGGCCACCACCGCGACGACATGGTGGTGACACTGCTGATGAACATGTTCTTCGGCAGCCGCCTGAAGGGCATGCCACCCAAGCTGGTCAGCGATGACGGCCGCCACACCGTGATCCGGCCGCTGGCCTATGTGGCCGAGGCCGACCTGGTGCGCTGGGCCGACCACCGCCGGTTCCCGATCATCCCCTGCACCCTGTGCGGCAGCCAGGACGACCTGCAGCGGGTGCAGATCAAGCAGATGATCAA
>JANLZT010000494.1:0-4354 GCA_031366465.1 Betaproteobacteria bacterium
AGCATCTACACGCTGCTG
Organism: Betaproteobacteria bacterium; assembly: GCA_031366465.1. Classification (GTDB taxonomy): domain Bacteria; phylum Pseudomonadota; class Gammaproteobacteria; order Burkholderiales; family Burkholderiaceae_C; genus Pseudaquabacterium. The sequence goes on from JANLZT010000494.1 coordinate 19, forward strand.
CCGGCGCCGTTGCGCCAGCGCCCGAACAAGGGCGCGGTGCAGGGCGTGCAGGCCATCGGCCGGCTCGACCAGGACACCACCGGCCTGCTGCTGCTCACCGACGACGGTGCGCTGATCCATCGCCTGACATCGCCCAAACACCATGTGCCCAAGGTCTACGAGGTGGGCTGCGACCGGCCGGTGGACCCGGCCCAGATCCGGCGCCTGCTGGGCGGCGTGGTGCTGGACGACAGCCCCACCCCGGTGCGCGCCGAGGCCTGCCTGCAGACCGGCCCGCACAGCCTGCGGCTGACCCTGGTGCAGGGCAAATACCACCAGGTCAAGCGCATGCTGGCTGCGGTGGGCAACCACTGCGAGAGCCTGCACCGCAGCGCCCTGGGTGCGCTCACTTTGGCCGATGGGCCGGCACCGGGCCAGTGGCGCTTTGTCAGCAGCGCCGAGCGCGCGGCGCTGGTGGCCAAGCCGTCGCGATAATCCCCGGATGCTGCTGACCCGAGGATTTCAAGGCGCTGTGGGGCGTGCCGGCGCCGCCACGCGCCTGGGTGGCCTGGCCGCCACCCACCTGGGTGGCTTGGCCGCCACCCACCTGGGTGGCTTGGCACTCACCATCGGCAACTTTGACGGCGTACACCGGGGCCACCAGGCCATGCTGGCCTTGCTCAACAGCGAGGCCCGGCACCGCGGCCTGCCGTCCTGCGTGATGACTTTTGAGCCGCATCCGCGCGACTACTTTGCCCGGCTGGCCGGCCGGCCCGACGGCGCGCCGGCCCGCATCAGCACGCTGCGCGACAAGCTCACCGAGCTGGGCCGCTGCGGTGTCAACCAGGTGGTGGTGCAGCGCTTTGATGCGCGCCTGGCGGCCTTGAGCCCGCAAGCCTTCATCGACCAGGTGCTGGTGCGCGGCCTGGGTGCGCGCTACGTGCTGGTGGGCGATGACTTCCGCTTTGGCGCCCGCCGGGCCGGCGACTACGCGATGCTGGACGCGGCCGGCGCGGCCCAGGGCTTCGACGTGGCCCGCATGCTGAGCTACGAGGTGCATGGCCTGCGGGTGTCGAGCTCCGCCGTGCGCGAGGCCCTGGGCGCTGGCGACATGGCGCGCGCCGCCGCGCTGCTGGGCCGGCCCTATGCCATCAGCGGCGCGGTGGTGCACGGCCAGAAGCTGGGCCGCACGCTGGGGTTCCGCACCCTGAACCTGCGCTTTGGCCACCACCGGCCGGCGGCGATGGGCATCTTTGTGGTGCAGGTGCAGGGCTTGGGCAGCGCGCCGCTGGCCGGTGTGGCCAGCCTGGGCGTGCGCCCGACGGTGGAGGATGCCGGCCGGGTGCTGCTGGAGGTGCATTGCCTGCAGTGGCCGGCCAGCCTGGGCCTGGAGGCCGGCTACGGCCAGCGCGTCAGTGTGAGCCTGCTGCACAAGCTGCACGACGAGCGCAAATACGACAGCCTGGCGGCGCTGCAGGCCGGCATCGCCCAGGACACGGCCGATGCACGGGCCTGGTGGGCGCAGAACCCGGCGCCGCTGAGCTGCTGACGCCGTTGCGCTGGCCTGGGCCCGGGCAAAACTATTTGTCGCGGCAGGGTCTGCGGTCGGCCTGCAGTTTTTATCATTGCAGGCATGCACTCTGCCGATCCTGTCGCGCCATGCCGCACCCTGCACCTGCTGGGTTTCGAGGGCCTGGCCCGCTATGTCGAGCAGGTGCAGCGGTATGCCGTACCGGGCGATGCAGCCTGCAGCGACGAGGCCTTGATCGGCGAATGGCGCGCGGCCCAGGCCCGGCTGGCCGACCTGACCGCGATGCAGCCCGGGCCGGCTGCCGAGGCCGCGCCGGCCGCGCCGCTGCCGGCCTGGCTCGACGCGCGTTTGCAGGCCGTGCTGGCGCGGCCCGAGGTGCAGGCCAGCTTCAGCCAGGTGCCGGTGGCGCCGGCCTGGGTCGAGATCGACAGCCTGGTGGCCTACCAGCGCGAGATTGACCTCGACAAGGCCGACGCCATCGCTGCCAGTCTCGGCCCCGACCCCGACCTCGGCCGCTGCTTCGACCTGGCCTTCGGCGTCGGCGAACCGGCTTCGCCCGCCGATTGGCGGCTGCTGCGGCAAAAGCACTCAGCCTGGGAGTTCGGCAGCGACAGCCATGACTTCCGCTACCTCGGCGCCCGTCTGTTCGACCCGGCACTGCTGCCCGATTTGGCGGTCGACGGCCGTGCGGTGGCCGCAGTGGCGCTGTTGCTCGGCTACAGCGCCAACTTGGTCAGTGTGCTCAGGCTGGGATCGCGCTGGGTGCTGCACAACGGCTACCACCGGGTCTATGCGTTGCGCCGCCTGGGCATCACCCGGGTGCCCTGCCTGGTCGAAGTGCTGGCGTCGGCCGACGAGCTGGCGCTGGTGGCGGCGGCAGAGATCAGCGAGCAGGTTGCGCTCTACTTTCATGCGCCACGGCCGCCGTGCTTCAGGGATTTTTTTGATCCGGCGTTGATGCGCGTCCATGCCAGGCCGCGGTTGCGCCGCCAAGTCAGGCTGGCGGTCTCGGTCGACAGCCCTTTGATCGCGCCCTGACGATGCTGTGGCGGCGGCCTCGCGGCCCGAGCCGGGGGCCGGCACTTCATCTCGATGTAGGCTGAGTCCTAAAATCGCTAAATATGTTTAATAGTGTAAAAAAATCTAAACATTAGACTGACCGAATTTAGTATGGCAGTCAGCAGCCTGGCCCGACGACAAGGGCGGGTTGCCGGCAGTGCCGGCGCGGTGCCGGTCTGCCCCACAACCCACAATGTCAAGGAGTACCGCAATGCGAGTTCTGACCGTTCAAGAGATGGAGCAAGTGGCCGGTGGCGGTGGCGGTGGCTGCGCGCCGCCGCCGCCGGTGTGCAACCCGGGCAAGGGCTCGAACAAGGGCTCGAAAAAGAGCTCGCACAAGGGCTCGCACAAGGGCTCGAAAAAGGGCTCGGGCAAGCACTGAGCCCCGGGCACGCGGCTGCTGACCGCCGGGGCTGCGTCGGCCCGGCGCCCGATGGCCCTGCTCAGGCGCCCAGCGCCTTGAGCAGGGCCACACGGTTGCCCAGCTCGCCCAGGCGGGCTTGCACCAGGGCCTGCTCGGCGGCCCACCAGCCGCGCTCGGCATCCAGCCGCTCAAGGGCGGTGGCCGCGCCCTGCTGCGATTTGAGTTCGACCAGGCGGGCCGTCTCGCGGGCCGCGTCCCTCAACTCGCGCTGCGCCACTACCTGGGCGCGCCAGGAGGCCAGCCCGGCCAGGGCGTCGGCGGTATCCCTGAAGGCTGCTTGCAGGCTGCGCTCGTAGGCCAGCTGGGCCTGCTGGCGCTTGAGGTCGGCAATCTCAACGCTGGCGGCGTGCCGCCCACCGTCGAACACCGTCAGCGCAAAGCTGGCCGCGCTGGCATAGACCAGGCCACCGGCGCTGAGCAAACCGGTCAACTGGGCCGAGGCCAGGCCGGCCTGGGCGGTCAGGTTGATGGTCGGCCAGAACGCCGCCCGCGCCGCCGCCACATCGCCTTGCGCCGCGCGCAGGCCCTGCTCGGCGGCGAGCACATCGGGGCGGCGCAAGAGCTGCGCCGACGACAGCCCGCCCGGCGCCTCGTCCACCCAGGCCTCGTCGGCCAGCGCCGGGCCGGCGCCCAGGCCCGGCTCGGCGTCGGGCAAGGCCCGGCCGACCAGCAAGGCCAGTGCATTGGCGTCCAGGCCGCGCTGGCGCTCGATCTGGGCCAGGCCGGCGCGGGCCTGGGCGCTGAGCGTGCGCTGGGCCTGCAGGTCGAGCTGGGTGGCCGCGCCCAGGGCCACGCGGCGCTGCATCAGGGCCAGCGATTGCGCGCGGCTGGCGACTTGCTGGCCTGCCAGGGCGGCCAGCTCGTCGTCGGCCTGCAGCGCCAGCCCGGCCTGCGCCACCGCGGCGACCAACGCCAGTTCGGCAGCGCGCCGGCCAGCCTGGCTGGCCAGCAACTGGGCCTGCGCAGCCTCGCCCAGGCGGGCCAGCCTGCCCGACAGATCGATCTCCCAGCTTGCCAGGCGGGCATTGGCGGTGGCCATTGAGGCGGTGCTGCTCAGCGGATCGGTATCGCGCGCCAGCCCCAGGCCCAGGCCCAGGCTGGGCCGGCGGCTGGCGTCGGCCAGCGCGAGCTGGGCCTGGGCCTGCTGCACCTGCAGCCAGGCCTGGCGCAGCTCGCGGTTGTGGTGCAGGGCAGCCTCGGCCCAGGCGCGCAGCCGCGGCGAGCGCAGCAGCGCCCGCCAATCGGCAGCGGCCGCCGACGCAGCGTCGGCCGCGGGCAGGCGCTCGGCCAGACCGGCCTGGGCCATCGCCTGGGCCGGCGCGACCGCCGACGCCGGCCCGGCC
>JANLZT010000503.1:0-9083 GCA_031366465.1 Betaproteobacteria bacterium
GCCGGCCCAGGCTGCCCTGGCCGGCGCCGATCTCCTTGAGATCCAGGCCGGCGCAGAAGGCCCGGCCGGCGCCGGTCAGGATCAGCACCCGCACCTCAGGCTTGGCCGCCAGCGCGTCGATGGCGCCGGCCAGCGCGGCCATCAAGCCCCGGCTGAGGGCGTTCATGGCCTGCGGCCGGTTCAGCGTGAGCAGGGCGTAGCCGGCCGGGTTGATCTCGGTCAGCAGCAGGTTTGCGGGGATCGCCGGGTCCGCATTCATTGCATCAACGCCACCCGGTTGCGGCCGCCGCGCTTGGCCTGGTAGAGCGCAGCGTCGGCGCTTTGCACCAGCGACGCCGCGCCGCCGCCGGCCAGCGGCACCACCGCCGCCACGCCGATGCTCACGCTCAAGGGGTAGCCGCCGGCCACGATGTTGCGGGTATCCGTGGCCGCCACCGCGCGGCGGATCAGCTCGGCGATCTCGAGCGCGCCGGCCGCCACGGTGCCAGGCAGGATCACCGCAAATTCCTCGCCGCCGTAGCGCGCGGCCAGGTCACCGGCGCGCCGCACGTTGTCGCGGATCACCTTGCCCACACGCGCCAGGAAGGCATCGCCCATCGGATGGCCAAAGCGGTCGTTGAGGGATTTGAAGCGGTCCACGTCGATCATCAGCAGGCTCAGCGGCGCGGCGTCGCGCAGCGCCCGGTACCACTCCTTGTTGAGCGTGGCATCGAACTGGCGGCGGTTGGGCAGGCCGGTGAGGGCGTCGGTGGACGCCAGTGCCGACAGCTCGGCATTGGCCACCCCCAGCGCGTCCTCGCTGAGCTTGCGCCGGCTGGCGTCGCGCAGGGTGACCAGAAAATCACCCAGGCCATTGCCCGGCGGCAGCGCTGCCACCCGGGCCTCGACCCACAGCGCGCTGCCGTCCTGGCGCAGCGCGCGGAACAGGTCGGGCCCACTGGCGCGCCGCGCCACCTGGGTGAAGTGCCGGGTGATGAAGCTGGCGCGGTCCTCGGGCGCCAGCAGCTCGGCCAGGGTGCGGCCGTGCAGGTCACCCGGCTCGCAGCCCAGCATCAGCCGGGTGGCCGGCGAGGCGTAGTGGATGGCCAGGTCGGCATCCACCGCCACGATCATGTCGATGGAGTGCTCGGCCAGCAGGCGGAAGCGCAGATTGCCGCTGTGGCCGCTGGCACGCCGCTCGGGCACCCGCAGGGCTTGCGGGCCGGCGGCGGGCGGCTGGTCGGCGCTGGCCGGGGCGGTGGCGGGTGGGGGGACGATCGCGGTCTCGGCGCGGGCGGCGGCCGGCGCACTGCGCTCGGGGCTGCGGTCACGCTCGGTCACCACCAGGCGCCGGCCGTCGGCCAAGGTCAGGGTGGCCACCCGGCTGCCGTGGCGCGGTGCGGGTGCGTGCGCCGCAGCGCCGGGCGCCAACAGCGGCACCACCAGCCCGTCGCTGCCGACCACGCCCAGCGAGACCCCGAAACCGTCCAGCACGGCAGCCAGCGACTGGATGTCCACCGCGTTCACGAGCTCGGTCAAGCCTGCGCTCCTTTGTCGTTGGGCGGGGGTGTCAGCCGGTCATGGCGGGCCAAGGCGGGGAAAAGGACTGTCCAGGCCAGCACCACCAGGCCGGTGCCCACACCCCCCCAAACCACCGATGCTACAGGTCCCCACCAGGCCGCCGTGGCGCCGGATTCGAATTCTCCCAACTGGTTGGACGCGCCGATGAAGACCGAATTCACCGCGCTGACCCGCCCGCGCATCGCGTCCGGCGTGGCCAGTTGCACCAGCGACTGGCGGATCACCACATTGACCATGTCGGCCGCGCCCGAGGCCGCCAGCGCCAGCAGCGACAGCCACAGCTGGGTGGACAGGCCGAACACCACCATGCAGGCGCCATAGGCCGCCACCGCAGCCAGCAGCCAGGCGCCGTTGTGGCGCTGCACCGGCCAGCGCGCCAGCAGCAATGAGACCGCCAGAGCCCCCGCCGCCGGTGCCGCCCGCAGCAGGCCCAGGCCGCCCGGGCCGGCCTGCAGGATGTCGCGGGCAAAGATCGGCAGCAGCGCCACCGCGCCGCCCAGCAGCACCGCAAACAAATCCAGCGACACAGCGCCCAGCAGCACCGGCCGGCTGGCGATGAAGCGTAGCCCGGCCAACAGGCTGGCGGCGCTGCGCGGCTCGGGCGCCCGTGTTGGCGTCGGTGTGTGTGCCAGTGTGGGCGCCAGTGTGGGTGACAGTGCCGGTGGGCGCGGCGCCAGGCCCAGCACACAGCCCAGCGCCAGCCCAAAGCCGCCGGCTGACAGGCCGTAGATCAGCGCGGCGCCACCGGCATAGGCAAATCCGCCCAGCGCCGGGCCGCCGATGATGGCCACCTGCAGCGCCGCCGACGACAGCGCCAGCGCCCGCGGCCACAGCGCCGCTGGCACCAGCAGCGGTAGCAAGGCCTGCGAGGCCGGCATCTGGTAGGCCCGCAGCGCGCCCAGCAGCACCGACACCGCCAGCAGCGCACCGCGCCCCAGCCAGCCGGCCGCCGACGCGCCGGCCAGCACCAGCGCCACGCCCACCTGCAGCGCCAGCGCCACCGCCAGCACGCGACGGCGGTCATGGTGATCGACCAGGTGGCCGGCCGGCAGCGCCAGCAGCAGCGCGGGCACAAACTGCGCCAGGCCGACCAGGCCCAAGTCCCAGGCGCTGCCGGTCAGCTCGTACATCTGCCAGCTCAAGCCCACCAGCAGCATCTGGCTGGCGGCGGTGCCGGCCAGGCGCGACAGGACGAAGCGCCGGAACTCGGGCTGGTGCAGCAGCGCGGTGTCAGCCATGGCGGGCGGCGCTGGGCAGGGCAGCAGCGGCGGTGACGTCGTCCTCGGCCCCGTCTTGCTCGGCCAGGCGCTGCAGTTGCACCAGGCGCTGGTAGAGCCCGCCGGGGATGGCCATCAGCTCGGCGTGGCGGCCGCGCTCTTTGATGCGGCCATGGTCCAGCACGATGATCTGGTCGGCCGCCCGGATGGTCGACAGCCGGTGCGCAATCGCCAGCACCGTGACCTGGCCGTGCAGCGCCGACAGGGCCCGCTGCACCTGGCCCTCGGTCTCGCTGTCGATGTGGGCGGTGGCCTCGTCCAGCAGCAGGATGCGGGGCTGGCCGGCCAGCGCGCGGGCCATCGCGATGAGCTGCTTCTGGCCCACCGACAAGCGCGCGCCGCCCTCGCCCAGCGCGGTGTCGTAGCCCTGGGGCAGGGCGCGGATGAAGCCGTCGGCATGGGCGGCGCGGGCAGCGGCCTGCAGCGCGCCAGGGGCCAGCGGGCGGCCCATGGTGATGTTGACGGCGGCGCTGGCGGCCAGCAAGAAGGGCTCTTGCGGCACCAGGCCGACGGCGCGGTGAAAGGCGGCGTCGCTGAGCTGATCTATCGCCACACCGTCGATGCACAGCGCGCCGGCTGGCGCCGGGTAAAAGCGCAGCAGCAGCGACAGCAAGGTGCTCTTGCCGCTGCCGGTGTGGCCGACGATGCCGACAAACTGGCCGGCCGCCACTTCCAGATCCAACCCATGCAGCACCGGCCGGCCCGGCAGGTAGCCAAAGCGCAAGCCTTGCACCGACAGCCGGCCTTGCTGTACCTGCTGGCCGCTATCGCGGGTGGGCGCGCCGGGCTCGCGCAGCAGGGCGTTGACGCGCGCCGCCGCCACCACCGCCTGCTGCAATTGCGAGAACTGCAGCGTGATCTGGATCAGCGGCTCCACCACCCGGGCGATGTAGCTGACAAAGGCGTAGAGCACGCCGACCTCCAACGCGCTCAGGCCACCGCCCGCGGGGCTGCTGCTGCGCAGGCCGTAGACGGCGATCACCGCCGCCAGCATCGCGACGTTGAGAAAATCCAGCGCCGGGCGCAGCAGCCAGGCGTTGGCCCGCAGCTCCTGGCAGCGCGAGTCGCAGTGGGCCTGGTTGGTGTGGGCAAAGCGCTGCGTGAAGCGCTCGGCGGCGCCGCTGGCCTGGATCACCGCCATGCCGGCAATCGACTCGGCGGCTTGCGCATTGATGTCGCTGCGCAGCGCCCGGGTGCGCGCCACCGCCGGTGCTGAGAGCCGCTGGTAGAGCCAGACGATGCCCACCACGGCCGGCACCAGCAGCGCAACGATCAGCATCAGGCGCCAGTTCAGCAGCGCCATGGTGGCCAGCATGGTGGCCAGCATGATCAGGCTGTCGAGCATCACGAACAGCAGTTGCACGTACAGCGATTTGACCGCCTCGGTGTCGTTGGTGACCCGGCTGACCAGCTGCCCGGTGATGGCGCCGTCAAAGTAGGCCATCGGCAGGCCCAGCACATGGCCGTAGACCCGCTCGCGCAGGCGCTGCACCGAGCGCATCGCCACCCCGGCCAGCCGCACCAGTTGCCAGTAGCGCAGCGCATTGGCCAGCCAGCCGGCGGCCAGCGCACCGCCCAGCAGGCCGGCGATGGCGCCCAGGTCGGCGTTGCGGGGCAGCAGGTGGGTGTCGATGAAGGCCTTGCCCAGCAGCGGGCCCAGGGCCTCCAGGCCGGCCGCCAGCACCAGCCACGCAACCGCCCGGCGCAGCAGCGGCGCGTCGGGCGCGGCGCTGTGCACCAGCAAGGCCAGCGCGGCGCGGCGGTCTTGCGGGTCGGACTGGGCCTTGTCAGCTTGCATCGCGCGCGGCCTGGGCAGGGGCGGTGGCTGTGGTGTCGTTGTCAGCCAACGAGGCCTGCAACTGCTGCACTTGCCACTGGGTGGCATACCAGCCTGGGTGGCCGTCGGGCTGGCTATGGGCCAGCAGCCCGGCATGGCTGCCGCGCTCGGTGGCGCGGCCGTGGCGCAACACCAGGATCTGGTCGGCATGCATCAGCGTGGCCAGGCGGTGGCTGACGATGATCACGCTGCGCGCCGGCCCGCCCTGGCTGCGGGCGCGCCGCAGGTTGGCCAGGATGCGCGCGGCGGTGACGGTGTCCACCGCAGACAGCGCATCGTCGAGCAGCAGCAAGGGCGCGTCGGCCAGCAGCGCGCGGGCAATCGCCAGGCGCTGGCGCTGGCCGCCTGACAGCGTGATGCCGCGCTCGCCCACCGGCGTGTCATAGCCCTGCGGCAGGCCCTGGATGTCGTCGTGCACCGCCGCGTCGCGGGCGGCGGCCTCGATCTGGGCGCGGCTGGCGTCGGGCCGCGCCAGCGCGATGTTCTCGGCCACGCTGGCCGAGAACAGAAACGGCTCTTGCGGCACCCAGGCGATAGCCCCGCGCAGTGCGGCCAGGCTGTGCGCGGCCAGCGGCTGGCCGGCCCAATCGATGTGGCCCTGCTGCGCCACCCATTGGCGCAGCAGCCGCTTGAGCAGGCTGCGCTTGCCGGCGCCGGTGGGCCCCACCAGGCCCAGCGTGGCGCCGGCCGGCAGCTCGAACCCCAGGCCCTGCAGCGCGGGCGTGGCCTGGCCGGGGTAGCTGAACCACAAGCCCTCGGCGCGCAGCGGGCCGGCGCCCACGGCGGCCAGCGTGCCGCTGTCGTCCACCACCAGCGGCTGGCCCAGCACCGGCTGCAATCGGGCCCAGGCGGCGCGGCCGCGCTCGATCAGCGCCAGCACCCAGCCGGTGGCAAACATCGGCCAGATCAACTGGCCCAGGTAGAGGCCGAAGCTGGTGAGCTGGCCCACCGTCATCTCGCCGCGCCACACCAGCCAGCCGCCGAAACCCAGCGACAGCGCCATCGCGGTGCTCAGGCTCAGGCCCACTGCAGGCTCGTAGCCGGCCTCCCAGCGCTGGGCCCGCAAGCCGGCATCGGCCGCCGCGCCGGCCAGTTGGCCAAACTGGGCCCGGCTGAGCGGCTGCAGGCCCAGGGCGCGCACGGTGCGCACCCCCGACAGCGTCTCCTGCACCTGGTCGTTGAGCGCGGAGAAGGCGTCCAGCGCCTGGCGCGCGGCGCTGTGCAGGTGGCGCGATATCCACCAGAAGGCCAGGCCCATCAGCGGGAACGGCGCCAGCACCACCAGCGCCAGCCGCCAGTCCACGCCCAGGGTCATCATCGCCACCACCAGCAGCAGCGTCAGCGTGCCATCGAAGCCGGCCAGCAAGGCCTCGCTGGCGGCCTGCTCCACGGCATCCACATCGTTGGTGGCCAGGGCCATCAAGTCGCCGGTGCGGCGGGTCTGGAAAAAAGCCGGCCCCTGCTGCGCCAGGCGGTGGTAGAGCTGCACCCGCAAGTCCACCCCCAAGCGGTAGGCGGTGCCAAACAACAGCAGCCGCCAGGCCACCCGCAGCCCGTAGATGGCAGCGCCGGCGGCCAGCAGCCAGGCCAGGCCGGCCCACAGCGCCGCGCCGCTGAGTTGCCGGGCCACCAGCCCGTCCACCATCTGGCCGACCTGGCGCGGCAGCCAGATGCCCAGCAGCGCGATGCCGGCCAGCATCGCGCCTGAGCCGGCATAGGCCGGCCAGTGCTGGCGCACAAAGCCACCGATCAGGCCGGCCAAGCTGAGGGCCGACGGCGCGCCGTTGCGGGCCGGCGCCGGGCAGTCGGGCCGGCCGCTCACTCGCGGATGTCGGCCACGGCCTGCTGGCCAAAGTCGGCCCGCTCCAGCCGGGCCAGCAGCCGGCGGGCGCAATCGGCGGGGCTGGCAAGCAAGCCATCGGCCTGCAGCTTGACAAAGCGCGCCCGCTCGGGGAACAGCGCGGCGTCACTGTCGCGCAGCGCGGCCTGCATCTCGGTGTCGATCAAGCCGGGCGCCATCGACACCACCCGGGCCGGGTTGGCGGACGCCGGCAGGGCCGCTTGCTCCAGCGCCAGCGCGCGGCTGAAGTGATCCATGCCGGCCTTGGCGGCGCAATACACCGCGCTGCCGGCCATCGCCTGGCGACCCAGGCCGGACGAGATATTGAGCACCCGGCGCCGGCCCGGCCAGCCGCGGCTGGCGTCCAGGAACACCGCTGTCAGCAGCATCGCGGCCTCCAAGCCCACCCGCAGGCCCTGCACGATGTCGGCCAGCGGCACGCTGTCGAGCGGCGCCAGCCGGCCGACCATGCCGGCGTTGTTGATCAGGCTGGCACTGGCCAGCGCGCTGGCATCAAAACGCGCCAGCCACTGCGCCAGGCTTTGCGCCACCGGGACGGGATCGGCCAGGTCCACGGGCCATTGCGTCAGGCCCAAGCCGGCGCCATCGGCCTGGGCCTGCAGCGCGGCGTTTTGCTGGCGCGCCAGGCCCAGCACAGCATGGCCGGGCAGCAGGCGCTGGGCCACCAGGGCCGCGCCCAGGCCGCGTGAGGACCCGGTGATGACAGTCAGGTGGGTGGCGGGCATGGCGGCTCCTGGGGGCATGGCCCGCAGCATAACCAGCCGTCAGTGCCGGACTCGACGCGACCGGCGAGCCCGGCAGATCAGGGCTTGGACATCGGCGTGGCGCCCGGCGCAGGCAGCGCTGGGGTGGCGCTGGCGGCCGGCGGCGCGTCGCGCACCACCAACTCGCGCAGGATGCCGCCCTCGGCCACGCTGCCGCGGACGCTGCCACGCCCGTCCATGCGGGCCAGGCAGGCCTGCTGCTCGTCGCCGCTCAGGCGATCACAGCGCTGGCGCTGGTTGGCGCTGTAGGCACTGCTGTCGTCGTCCAGGCCGCCCCGGCGGGCCTCGGCCAGCGCGGCGCCGGCTTCTTTCAGGCAGGTGGCGCGGTCCTGGTTGGATTGGCCGTTCAGGCAGGCTGCACGCTCTTGCATGTAGCGTTTCTGGGCTTCGGCCTGGTTGGCCCGGCTGGCGGCCCCGGTGGGCAAGCCGCTGGCCAACAGGGCCAACAGCAGGATGGCGGTGCGGCCTTGTGGGGCGCGATGTGTGGGGTGGCTCATGGGCACTCCAGGGTGGTTTGGTCGGTGATCGTCCGGGCCAGCCGGCCGGCGGTGGCGGGGCTCAGCGCGGCGTGTTGGGCGGCGTCGGTGCTGCACAGGCCGCCTGGCGCGGGCTGCCCGGCAAAGGCCAGGCGGCGCATCTCGCCGCGCCGAACGCCGTCACTCACCACGCTGGCAAAGGCCAGCAGCAGCATGGCCACCAGCAGCGCCAGCACGGCGCTGGCCCACAGCGGTGCCGGTGTCGAATCTGGGCCTGGGCGGTGCGCCGCTGCGGTGGGGCGGTAGCGCGGTGCATGGAAGGCGGTTGGGTTCATCGCTGGGGCTCCGGCTGGGCTTCACGTTGGGTGAAGCGGATGGGATGCCTGCAGCCTGCCTGCGCCCCGCATGGCCGGCCATCAGTGGCCACTGGGTGAGGCTGTAGGCGTGACCCTACACAGGGCGCGCCTGTCCGCTCAGCCTGGCCGCTCAGCCCGGCGCGGCCAGCGCCTGGGCGATGCGCTGCCTCGCCACCCGTGTCTTGGGCACGGAGAAGTCAAACCAGCGCCGCACGTCCTGGTCCAGGCCGATGCCGTGCATGTAGTTGTAGATCGCTTTTTTAAGGCCCACGCCCAGCGCGTCGTGGTCCACCCCGGTGGGGTCGATGAAGCCGATGTCGTTCTTGGCAAAGCTCACAGTCGGCAGCGGCAGCAGCGTGACGCCATAGGCCGCCGGGTCCTGGCCCACCGGGGAATGCACGGTGCAGGCAAAGCGGTGGAAAAAGCCGCTCTGGATGCAGCCGGCGGCAAACAACTGGCGCACGTATTCCAGCGCGTCCACGGTGTCCTGCACGGTCTGGGTGGGGAAGCCGTACATCAGGTAGGCATGCACCAGGATGCCGGCATCCGAGAAGCCCTTGGTGACCCGCGCCACCTGGTCCACCGACACGCCTTTTTTCATCAGCGTCAACAAGCGGTCGGACGCCACCTCCAGCCCGCCCGAAATCGCGATGCAGCCGCTGTCGGCCAACTGCTGGCACAGCTCGGGTGTGAAGGTCTTCTCGAAACGGATATTGCCCCACCAACTGATCGCCATTTGCCGGCGCGCCAGCTCGGCGGCCAGGGTCTTGAGGGCCTTGGGCGGCGCCGCCTCATCGACAAAGTGAAAGCCGGTCTGGCCGGTCTCGGCGACTATTGTCTCGATGCGGTCCACCAGCAGCTCGGCGCTGGCGCCCTCAAAGCGCGAGATGTAGTCCAGGCTGACATCGCAAAAGCTGCACTTCTTCCAGTAGCAGCCCTGGGCCACCGTCAG
>JANLZT010000524.1:0-2629 GCA_031366465.1 Betaproteobacteria bacterium
TCCGAGGTGGGCATCACCATCCGCAAGGGCCAGGTCTATGGCCTGATCGGCCCCAATGGCGCGGGCAAGACCACTTTCTTCAACGTCATCACCGGGCTGTACACGCCCGACGCCGGCAGTTTTGATCTGGGCGGCGCGCCCTACAAGCCCACGGCGGTGCACGAGGTGGCCAAGGCCGGCATCGCCCGCACCTTCCAGAACATCCGGCTGTTTGCCGAGATGACCGCGCTGGAGAACGTGATGGTCGGCCGCCATGTGCGCACCCACTCAGGCCTGCTGGGCGCGGTGTTCCGCACCCCGGGCTTCAAGGCCGAGGAGGCGGCGATTGCCCAGCGCGCGCAAGAGCTGCTGGACTATGTGGGCATCGGCCACTTCACCGAGTACAAGGCCCGCACGCTCAGCTACGGTGACCAGCGCCGCCTGGAGATCGCCCGCGCGCTGGCCACCGACCCCAAGCTGATCGCGCTGGACGAGCCCGCCGCCGGCATGAACGCCACCGAGAAGGTGGTGCTGCGCGCGCTGATCGACCGCATCCGCAATGATGGCCGCACCATCTTGCTGATCGAGCACGATGTGAAGCTGGTAATGGGCCTGTGCGACCGGGTGACGGTGCTGGACTACGGCAAGCAGATCGCCGAGGGCACGCCGTACGAAGTGCAGCGCAACGACAAGGTGATCGAGGCCTACCTCGGCGCCGGCCACAAAGCATGACCGAGCCCACCCCCGTAGCGCCTGCGGCGCTCCCCCTCAAGGGGGCGCCGCCAGCGGCCCGGCGAAGCCGGTTCCGCGGCGGCCGCTTGCTTGCAGCGCTGCGCGCGCATTGATTGCCGCAGCGGCACCATGGAGAACTGAGTTGGCCAACAACAACGACATATTGCTTGAAGTGATCGACCTGAAGGTGGCCTATGGCGGCATCCAGGCCGTCAAGGGCGCTGACTTCCTGGTGCGGCAGGGCGAGCTGGTCTGCCTGATCGGCGCCAACGGCGCGGGCAAGACCACCACGCTCAAGGCCATCACCGGCACCCAGCCGGTGGCCGACGGCGAGATCCGCTTCATGGGCCGCAACATCCGGGGCCAGGGCGCCTGGGATTTGGTCAAGCAGGGCCTGGTGATGGTGCCCGAGGGCCGGGGCGTGTTCAGCCGCATGACCATCACCGAGAACCTGCAGATGGGCGCCTATGTGCGCGACGACGCCGAGGTGCAGGCCGACATTGACAAGGTGTTTGCGATCTTCCCGCGCCTCAAAGAGCGCGCCCTGCAACTGGCCGGCACCATGAGCGGCGGTGAGCAGCAGATGCTGGCGATGGGCCGCGCGCTGATGTGCCGGCCCAAGGTGCTGCTGCTCGATGAGCCGTCGATGGGCCTGAGCCCGATCATGGTGGACAAGATCTTCGAGGTGGTGGCCGACATCCACAGCCGCGGCACCACCGTGCTGCTGGTCGAGCAGAACGCCAGCCGGGCCCTGGGCCTGGCCAACCGCGGCTATGTGATGGAGTCGGGCCTGGTGACCATGAGCGGCGAGGCCAAGGCCCTGCTGGCCGACCCCAAGGTGCGGGCGGCCTACCTGGGTGAATGACGGGCCGCCGAGAAGGCCTGCCAAGCGGAGACAAGACCATGACGCTCACCCAAGCCACCGACGACCTGCAAACCGGCCCCCGGCCCAACCGGCGCAGCCTGCTGCTGGCGGCCGCCGCCACCGCGCTGCCGGCAGCCGGCCGGGCCCAGTCCGCCTGGCCCAGCCGGCCGGTGCGGGTGATCGTGCCCTTCCCGCCGGGCGGGCTGACCGACGGCCTGGCGCGTGGCTACAGCGAGCATCTGGCGCGCAAATACGGCCAGTCCTTCGTGGTCGAGAACCGCACCGGGGCCGGCGGCACGCTGGGCGTGGCCGAGGTGGCCAAGGCCGCGCCTGACGGCCACACCCTGCTGGTCACCACCAGCAGCGCGGTCTGGGGCAGCCGGGTGCTGTACAAAAAGCTGCCCTTCAACGCCGACCGCGACCTGGTGCCGATCGCCCTGTTCCCCAGTGGCGCCTTGATCCTGGGCGTGCCCGACAAGCTGCCGGTCAAGACACCCAAGGAGCTGCTCGACCACATCCGCGCCAACCCGTCCAGCATGGGCACCTATGGCGCGGCGTCCTGGCCACACCTGATCGCCGACACCTGGAACCAGACCGAGAAGGCCAATATCGTGATCGCCCATTACCGGGGCGAGGCGCCGATGTGGGTGGACGTGGTGGGTGGCCAGATCCAGATGGCGGTGGGCAGCGTGCAGGGCGTGCTGCCGCACATCCAGCGCGGCGTTGTGCGGCCCATCGCCGCCACCGGCAAGCACCGCAGCCCCAAGCTGCCCGACGTGCCCACCTTTGCCGAGCAGGGCTTCAACCTGCCGGTGTTTGCAATGGACGGCTACCTGCCGATGTGCGCCCCGGCCGGCACGCCGCGTGACATCCTGGACAAGCTGGTGGACGGGCTGCGCGAGGCCTACACAACGCCGCGCGTCAAGGATTTGCTGGCCTTCTACGGCATTCCCAATGCGCCGGTGTTGTCGCTGGCCGAAGCCCGGCGCATCTGGGACACCGACTCGGTGCAGTGGATCGGCATGGCTGAGAAGCTGGGTATCACGCTGGAGT
>JANLZT010000530.1:0-2323 GCA_031366465.1 Betaproteobacteria bacterium
CCAGCGCGGCGCCCTGGCCGGCGACAGCGAGCGCACTGATAACCAGCGCGTCAAACGCTACATCGCCAAATACACCATCAACCCGGCGCTGGCCAACGGCATAGCGCATGAGGTCGGCAGCATCGAGATCGGCAAATGGGCAGACATCGTGCTGTGGAAGCCGGCGTTTTTTGGCGTCAAGCCCAGCGTGGTGCTCAAGGGCGGTTTCATCGCCGCCGCCGCGATGGGCGACCCGAATGCCAGTATCCCGACGCCGCAGCCGGTGCACTACCGGCCGATGTTCGGCAGCTACGGCAAGGCCCTGGGCGCCACCTCGATCAGCTTTGTCAGCCAGGCCAGCCTGGCCAATGGCGCGGCCGAGAGTTACGGCCTGGCCAAGCGCCTGGTGGCCGTGCGCGGCAACCGCACGGTGACCAAGCGCGACATGGTGCACAACGCCTACCTGCCGGTGATGCAGATCGATGCCCAGACCTACCAGGTGCGCGCCGACGGCGTGCTGTTGACCTGCGAGCCGGCCACCGTGCTGCCGATGGCGCAGCGCTATTTCCTGTTTTAGGCCCGGCCTGCGGTACGCGCCGGCTTGGCTTGGGCCTGGCGTTTTTTGTCGCCAGCGCGGCGCGGTGCCGGGCCGGGTTCGGCGGCGTCCAGCCACAGCAGGGCCTCGATCTGGACCACAAAGCCTTGCAAATAGGCCGGCGAGACCGCCTGCATCATTTGCAGGGCCTGCTGCGCCAGCAGTTGCGAGTTGAGCGGCCCGGGGTTGGCCGGCAGGTCGGCCCGTGAGCGGGCCAGTTGCCGGTCCACCCCCAGCCGGGCCCAGGTGGCCCGCGATTGGCGCAGCGCCCGCAGCTCGGGCGGCTGGGCGGGGCCGGTGTCAGTGCCCGGTGCCGGCTGTGGCTGGCCAAGCTGTTGCAGTAGCTCGGCCAGCGGGCGGCGGGCGGCCGCAGCGGCCAGCCGGGCCGTCTCGTGGCGCAGCGCAGCCAGGCGGCCCTCGGCCCACAGCCGCTGCAGGCCCGGGGCAGCAGCGGGGAAGCGCAGCGCCCAAGCCGCCAAGTCCTGTGCGGCGGCGGCCCGGGCGGCATCAAAGCGCTGCGCATGGGCCTTGATCGCCTGGGCCAGCCTGGCCTCCAGCCATGGCCGCGCCGGCCCCTGCTGGGCAGCGGTTCGGCGGGCCAGGGTTTCGACAAAGCCAAAGCCTGCCGGGTCAGCATGCTGGGCGCCCTGCTCGCGCAAGGCGGCAATCGCCGCGCTGGACTCGACGTCTGGCGCCACGCCTGGCGCGGCGCCAGGATCAGGGGCGGACGGTGGCGGTGGCATGCGGCAACCTGGGCACCGGCGCCATCTCGACCCGCCGGTTGCGCGACCGCCCGGGCGCATCGGCGTTGGACGCCACCGGCAGGGCCGGGCCAAAGGCTGCTGCAAACACCGACGCCGCCGGCAACCCGGCATCGACCAGCGCCCGCGTCACGGTCAGCGCGCGCTGGGCGGACAGCTCCAGGTTGTCGGCAAACTGGCGGTTGTCGTCGCGCATCGGCCGGTCGTCGGTGAAGCCGCTGACCATCAGCAGCTCGTCCCGGCTGCCCAGGTAGGCCAGCAGCGGCGCGGCCAGGGCCCGCAGCAATTGCCGGCCCTCGGGCTGCAGTTGGTCGGAGTTCATCTCGAACAGCAGGCTGCCGCTGATGCCGATGCGGCCCTCATGGAAGGTCACCCGGCCGCTGGCCAGCGGCACCGCCCGCGCCTGCTCCAGGGCTTGCCGGCGCTGCTCGGCGTGCTGGCGCTTGTGCACCTCGGCCTGCAGTTGGCTGGCCAGCTCCATCTGCAGCCCCATCACGCAGACCAGCATCAGCACAAAGGCCCCCAACAGGCCCGCCATCAGGTCGCCAAACACCGCCCAGACCGGTGCGCCGGCGTCGATGTCGGCGTTGGCATCGTCCATCAGGCCGCCTCGCTGACCACCAACGCGGGGCGCGGCGCCAACTGGTGCAGCTTGTCGACGATCTGCTGCTGCGACCCAATGCTCAGGTCGATGATCTCGCGCGCCTGGGCCACGTAGTAGGCCAGTTGCTCGTCGCTGCGCAGGGCCGATTTGTCCAGCGCGGCCTCGACCCGCTGCAGGTGCGCCATCAGCGCCTGGCTGGTGTCACTGAACTGCTGCAGCGCCAGGCCCAGGGCCTCGCCCAGGCTGGCGACCTCGACCGCGCCGCCGCTGAGTGCCGCGCCGGCCAGGGTCAAAAGCTCGGTCTGGCTGTGCAAGGCCTGGTCCAGCCGGCTGCCGGCTTGCTGCAACTGGCCGGCTGAGGCCGCCACCAGGCTGTCGATGGCC
>JANLZT010000533.1:0-1918 GCA_031366465.1 Betaproteobacteria bacterium
AGGGCGTGCCGCCCACGGTGACGGCGCTGCGCCGGGCCCCAGCGCCGCTGCGCCGCCCCGGCACCGAGCCCGCCCCGGCCGGTGGCGACGTCGCCCTGCCCGGCGGCCTGAGCGCGCGCCAGCCGCTGGCGCAGCCGCAGCCGTTGCCCCAGCCGCTGGCGCCGCTGGCGCCGCTGTTGCCGCCTGCGCCGACTTTGCAGCCCGTGCCGACTTTGCGGCCTGTGCCGCAAGCGCCAGCGCCCGCCGCTGTGGCGCCGGCCGCTGTGCCCACCACCCTGCCAGCCACTGCACCCTGGCCGCCGGCCGCCGGGCCGGTTGCCAGCCCGACGCCACCGGCCACTGCGATCACGGTGCTGGTGGTCGATGACTCCAAGGTGGTGCGCGTCAAGACCAGCCGGCTGCTGGAGAAACACCACTACCGGGTGCTGCTGGCCGACGACGGGTTGACGGCGCTGGACGCGCTGGCCCGCGAGTGGCCCGACCTGGTGATCACCGATGTCGAAATGCCCGGCCTCGATGGCTTCGGGCTGACCCAGCAACTGCGCAGCCGGCCGGGTGGCCAGCGCATGCCGGTGATCATGATCACCTCGTCCAACGAGCGCCACCGCGACGCCGCCCACCAGGCCGGGGTGAGCGTGCTGCTGGGCAAGCCCTACCCCGAGGCGCAGTTGCTGGCCGAGGTGGAGAAGGCGCTGGGCCGGGTGGCCCAGCCCGCGCCGGCCGGGCTGGTGATGCAGTAGGGCGCAGCGGCTGCAAGCCGCGGGCGCTCAGCCGACCCGGTAGAAATCCAGCCTGACCAGCGTTGCCTCGCGCTGGCCCACCGCCAGCGCCAGGATGCGGTTCAGGTGCTGCCAGGCCGCCGCGCCGGTGGAAAAGCGCACCAGCGTGCGGAAGTAGTACTCGTCGCGGGCCACAGTCTGGCCGGCCGCCAGCCTGGCCATCACCGCGGCCGGGCCGTGGCGCAGACCGGTGCTCTGGACCTCGATCAAGGCGCCGTCGTCGGCCCGGATCACGTAGTGCGCGGCGATGTCGAGCACGCCATCCGCGCGGTTGATTTGCCAGTCCACCCCGCCTTCGACCAGCGTGCCATTCAGCTCGGGCCCGCACACCGTGCCGCCGCCCAGCGCCACGTAGCGGCGCTCGCCATGCGGGCCGGGCCCCAGGCTGACCAGCGGGCCGACCTGGCAGATCACCTGGGTCAGCGGCAGCAGCGCGGGCGGCGGCGGCAGCGGGGTGTGGCCGGGTGGCAGCGTGAGTGGCAGCGTGGTGGGCAGCATGGCGGACATCCCGATCTGCCCGATCAAGGTGCTGCGCAGCGGAAGCTGGCGGCCGCCTCGGGCGGGCCGCCGGCATAGCGCGCGACCTGCGGCCAGGGGCAGAGCGGGCGGCTGCGCTGGGCGGTCCAGGCGCTGGGCAGATCCTTGTTGCCGGGGGTCACGCTGGCCTCGATACGGTCGGGCGCCTTGCCGTCCTCGACCCAGGCCACCAGCGCGCCGAGGGCGTCGAACTGGTCGGTGGCCGGTCCGCCCTGGCAATGGCCCATGCCCGGCACCGGGAACACCCGGGCCACCGCCCCGGCGGCGATAGGCCCCAGGTTGTGCTGCAGGCGCTCGGCCCAGGCCAGGCTGTCGTTGACCGAGAACACCGGGTCGCTGCTGCCGTGGTAGACGATCATCTTGCCGCCGCGTTTGGCAAAGGCCGCCAGCGTCGGGTTGGCGGCGTCGGGCGGGGTCATCACGTCCATCGGCGACTGGGTGAAGACCGTGTCGGTGGCAAAGATGCGCGGCGCGTCGCGGTCAAAGTCGAAGCGCGCCAGGTAGTCCACCAGCGCGGCCGGCGTGCCGCCGATGCGGCTGGGCGGGGTGGTGAAGACATAGGCCAGCGAGCCCGCGCCCATGGTGGCGATGATCGGGTTGCG
>JANLZT010000569.1:0-3330 GCA_031366465.1 Betaproteobacteria bacterium
CCGACGGGGTGCCGGTGGCCAGGGCCAGGGCCGCCAGGGCGAGGGAGAGGATGTTCAAGCGCATGGTGGGATTGCTCCAGGGACGGAAGATAGCGATTGAACGACGGCACGGGGCGGCCGCTTGTCCGGATCAACCCTCGGGCACCGTGAACCGGTGGCCGGCAGCAAAACGGGCTCGCCAGCGAGCCCGTTCAGGGTGCGGCGGCGCTGAGGCCTAGCGCCCGTAGACCTTGCCGAATAGCTGCCAGGTCTTGCCGTCGAACTTGGCCAGTTGTTCGCGCTCGATCGGGTAGAAATCATCCGGCCCGGTCTTGACGTTGACGCCCGGCAGCAACATCGGCAGCGTGATGTCCAGGCTGGCGGCCTGCTTCATGATGTTCTCGTGGGTCAGGTTGTCGCCGGCCTGCTTGAGCACCTGCACCAGGCCCTGGGCCACCGTGTAGCCATAGACGTTGTTGACATCCTTGATGTCACCGGCGGGCTGGTATTTCTTCATCCAGGCCAGCCAGTCGTCCCACTCCTTGCCCTTCTGGAACTGCGGGTCGGTCGGGTCTTTGAGGTAGCTGGCGGTGAAGATGCCGACGCCGTTCTCAGCGCCCGCCGGGATCATCACCGACCCCACCGAGGCCGACACGCTGTTGAGGTAGTGGGTGGGCTTCCAGCCGATCTCGGCGGCCTTCTTGATGGCCTGGGCCGCAAACTTGGGCGTGGTGATGTTGAAGAAGGTGTCGGCACCGGTGGCCTTGAGCGACACCATCTGGCTGTCCACGGTGGGGTCTGTCACCTCGTAGCTGATCTTGCTGACGATCATGGTCGCCGCCTTGGCGCCCAGGCCGTCTTCCATGCCCTTGAGGTAGTCTTTGCCGTAGTCGTCGTTCTGGTAGAGGATCGCGATCTTGGCGTTGGGCTTGGTCTCCAGGATGTGCGCCGCAAACACCTTGGATTCACTCTGGTAGTTGGGCTGCCAGCCCATGGTCCAGGGGAAGTTCTTGGGGTCGCCCCACTTGGTGGCACCGGTGGCCACAAACAACTGCGGCACCTTCTTGGTGTTCATGTATTTGTGGATGGCGCTGTTGGGCGGCGTGCCCAGGGTGTTGAAGATGAACAGCACCTCGTCTTCTTCCACCAGCTTGCGCGCTTGCTCCACCGTCTTGGCCGGGTTGTAGCCGTCGTCCAGGCTGATGAAATTGAGCTTGCGGCCGTTGATGCCGCCTTCCTCATTGACCTTGGCAAAGTAGGCCGCGATGGCCTTGCCGATCGCGCCATAGGCCGAGGCTGGGCCTGAGTAGGGGCTGATGCCGCCGATCTTGATTTCCTTGTCGGTCGCGCCGGTGTCGTACTTCTTTTGCGCCAGCGCGCTGCTGCCGACCAGCGCTGCGGCCAGGCCGGCCACGGCCAAGGTGAGGGTGTTCAATCGCATGGTTCAAGTTCTCCTGAGGAGGGGGGTACTGGAGAAAACGCCGAGATGCTGGCAGCGGGCGTCAGGGTCAACCCGCAGGCTTGGCGCGCAGCCGTGCCCACAGTTTGTACAGCCCGCCCATCACGCCCATCGGCAGCAGGTACATGAAGCCGATCAACACCATGCCGTAGATCGCGGCGGGGGCTGATTTGGAAATCTCCTCGGCGATATTGGGCACGAACTGGATAAAGATGCCGCCGAAGATGGCGCCGGGTATCGACGCCAGCCCGCCCACCACCACCCCCACCAGCAGGAAGATCGACAGGCTGACGGTGAAGCTGTCGGGTGAGACAAAGGCCACCACGATGGCGCCCAAGGCGCCGGCCAGGCCGGTGATGCCGGCCGACACGCCGAAGGTCATCGACTTGAACACCGGCAGGTTGATGCCCATCGCGGTGGCGGCGATGGGGTGGTCGCGCACGGCGATCAAGGCCCGGCCCACCCGGCCGCGCAGCAGGTTCCAGGCCAGCAAGAACATCAGCGCCGCCACCATCAAGGTGAAGAAGTAAAGCCAGCGGTCGGCGCTGAGGGGCTGATCGAGAAAGCGAAAAGCAAAGGGCGGCTCGGGCTTGTTCAGCACGATGCCCTGCACGCCGCCGGTCATGCCCTCAATGTTCTTGTACTTCAGCAACTGCGGCACCGCCAGCGCCAGCGCATAGGTGGCCAGCGCCAGGTAGTGCCCGGCCAGCCGCAGTGCCGGAAACCCCACCAGAAAGCCGAAGCCAAAGCACAGCACAAAGGCCACCGGCAGCGTGGCCCAATAGGGTAATCCCAGCTTGTCCATCAGGATGGCGGCGGTGTAGGCACCAAAGGCGTAAAACGCGCCATGGCCCAGCGAGATCTGGCCGTTGAAGCCGGTGAGTATGTTCAGGCCCAGGATGGCCACCGCATAGACCAGCACCAGGTTGAACTGGAAGACCCGGTAGTTCTTGAACAGAAAAGGCAGCACCAGCAGCGCCACAAGCAGCAGCGCGCCCCAGAACCAGGCCCATTTATGGTCGAGGGCTTTCATACGCGGGTCACCACCTTCTTGCCAAACAGGCCGTCGGGCCGCAATGTCAAGGTGACCACGATCAGCACCAGGGCCACGGTCAGCTTCAGCTCGGTGTCGATCACATAGGCGCCCAGCAGGTTTTCCAGCACGCCCACCACCAGGCCGCCAATCACCGCGCCCAGCGGATTGTCAATGCCGCCCAGCAGCGCGCCGGCAAAACCGTAGAGCAAGATGCCCAACATCATGTTGGGGTCAAGAAATACGATAGGCGCCACCATCATCCCGGCCACCGCGCCGATGGCCGCCGCCAAGCCCCAGCCCAGGCCCAGCATCCAGCTCACCCGGATGCCCACCAGCCTGGCCGACTCGGGGTTCTGCGCCGCCGCCCGCATCGCCAGGCCCACCGAGGTGTAGCGAAAAAAGGCGAACAAGGCCAGCAACACCAGCAGCAGCACCCCGGCCGAGCCCAACTGATGGGCGGTGAAGTACTGGTTGGCCAGTATCGAATTCTTGGGGAAAGGGCTGGCAAAGGCCTTGATGGTGTGGTCGAACAACATGCCCGACATGGCATTGAAGATCAGCAGCAGGCCGATGAAGACGATCACATTGGTCAACACCGGGGATTTCTCGATCGGCCGCAAGATGATGCGTTGCACCAGCAGGCCGCCCGCAAACGACAGCGCCACGGTGAAGAAGAAGGCCCCCCAGTAGGGCCAGCCCGCCTGCATCAGCGCCCAGGCGACGAAGGTGGAGAAGGTGGCCATCTCGCCCTGGGCGAAATTGATGTGGTGGGTGGCCTGGTAGATCATCACCAGCGCCAGCGCCACTGAGCCATAGATGATGCCGTTGGCCAGGCCGGAGAATATTTGGTGCAGCA
>JANLZT010000628.1:0-3839 GCA_031366465.1 Betaproteobacteria bacterium
GCCGGCCAGGCCGAGCCTGAGCTGCTGGCCGCGATGGGCCCGCCCACCGGCCGCTACCTCCTGGCCGACGGTGCGCAGCGGCTGGAATTTGCCCAGGGCCCGCTTGGCGTGCGCACCTGGATGGTTGATCTGGACGCGCAAGGCAAGGTCAGCAAAATTCGGCAGGTGATGGACAGCTACTACTTCGACCAGGTCCAGGACGGCATGAGCCGCGACGCGCTGTTGCGCCTGTTGGGCCGGCCGGCATCACGCCAAGGTGAGTGGCAGAACCGTGAGACCTGGTCCTGGCGCTACAACAACACCGACTGCCTGTGGCTGCGCGTCACGCTGGACGCCAATGGCAAGGTCTGGGGCGGGGCGTCCACCTTGCCCGACCCGATGTGCGACCCCTCGGTCTGACCCGGTCTGAGAGCTTGAGAGTCTTTCGATCATGCCCGCCCATCACTCTCTACGGCATCCCGAATTGCGACAGCGTCAAGCGCGCCCGGGCTTGGCTGGCCGGGCAGGGTGCCGAGCTGGATTTTCATGACTTCAAGAAGGCCGGTGTGCCGGCTGCCGAGTTGGCCGCCTGGCTTGCTGCAGCGGGCTGGGAGCGCTTGCTCAACCGCAAGGGCAACACCTGGCGCGCGTTGGACGATACCGCCCGCGTCAGCGTGGTGGATGCTGCCAGCGCCAGCGCCTTGATGCGGGCCCAGCCCAGCCTGATCAAGCGGCCGGTGGTGGCCTGGCCCGACGGCGCCGTCAGCGTGGGCTTCGACCCCGTCGAGTTCGCGCGCCACCTTTGAGGCCTGCGCTGCGGCGCGCGCTGCTGCATACCCCCTATTTCGGAGACCCGAATGCCCCTGACCCTGACCCGCAGCTGGAGCGACGAAGACCTGGACCGCTGGCGCGACACCTGCGTGCGCTTTGTCGAGCAAGAGCTGCAGCCCGACGACGCCGCCGCCCGCGAGCGCGGCCATGTCGGCCACGCGGTGTGGCGCAAGGCCGGTGAGCTGGGCCTGCTGTGCACCGACATCCCCGAGCAGTACGGCGGTGGCGGCGGCGACTTCCGTCACGAGGCGGTGCTCTATGAAGAGTGCGCCCGCCGGGGCCTGAGCGGCTGGGCCAACTCGGTGCATTCCATCGTCGCCCACTACTTCTTGAACCACGGCACCGACGCTCAAAAGCAGCACTACCTGCCCCGGCTGGCGCGCGGTGAACTGGTGGGTGCGATTGCGATGACCGAGCCCGGCGCCGGCAGTGACCTGCAGGGCATCCGCGCCCGGGCCGACAAGCGCCGCGCGGCCGACGGCAGCCTGGCCTACGCCATCAACGGCAGCAAGACCTTCATCACCAACGGCTGGCTGGCCGGGGTGGTGCTGGTGGTGTGCAAGACCGACACCAGCCTGGGCGCCCGCGGCACCTCGATCCTGATCGTCGAGACCGCGAACTGTCCGGGATTTCGCGTCGGCCGGGTGCTGGACAAACTGGGCATGAAATCGCAGGACACCTCCGAGCTGTTTTTCGACGACGTGATGGTGCCCGCCGACCAGCTATTGGGCGGCGCCGAGGGCCAGGGCTTCTACCAGTTGATGGGCGACTTGCCCTATGAACGGCTGATCATCGGTGTCAGCGCACTGGCCTGCATGGAGGGCGCCTACGCCGCCACCTTGGCCTATGTGCGCGAGCGCCACGCCTTCGGCAAGCCCCTGGCTGAGCTGCAGAACACCCGCTTCAAGCTGGCCGAGGTGGCCACCCAAATCCAGGTCGGCCGGGCCTTCATCGATCGCTGCGTGCATCAACTGGTGGCCGGCACGCTGGATGCCGCCACCGCGTCGATGGCCAAGCTGTGGGCCAGCGAGACCCAGGGCCGGGTGCTGGACGAATGCCTGCAACTCTTCGGCGGCTACGGCTTCATGAACGAATACCTGATCGCCCGCATGTATGCCGACGCCCGGGTGCAGCGCATCTACGGCGGCACCAGCGAGATCATGAAAGAGGTGATTGCCAGGGCGCTGTGAGCGCCAGTGGACGGGACGGTTGCATCAATCTGGCTAGCTGGCTATATTGCTGACCGCAGCCCATCATCCAAGCACCCAAGCACCCACCATGACCGAAATTGCCTTGTTCGAAGCCAAGAACCGATTGTCCGAGTTGATCGACCGGGTGCAGGCCGGTGAAGCGTTTGTCATCACCCGGCGCGGCAAGCCGGTGGCCAGGCTGGGATCGCCCCAGGCCGATGAGGGCCTGGCCCAGGCGGTGGACGCGGTGGCGGCACTGCGCGCTGCGCGCCAGGGCATCAGCCTGGGCAAGCTGGGCAGCGCCGAGTTGATCCAGGTGGGCCGGCGTTGATGCCCGATGGGGGTGTCGGCCTGGTGGTCGATGCATCGGTCAGCGCGGCCTGGTTTTTGCCCGACGAGGCCACGGCCTTCACCGAGGCCGTCTTGCAGGCCACCACCCAAACCGAGGTCTGGGTGCCGGCCTTGTGGCTGTTGGAGATCGGCAACCTGCTGCTGGGTGCCCAGCGGCGCAAGCGCATTGATGAGGCCAAGCGGCTGCAACTGGTCAGCGCGGCTGCGGGCCTGCGTCTGCGGGTTGACCGCGAGCCGGTGGGCTTGCCCAGCATCGACGCACTGGCGTCCCGCCACCGGTTGACGTCCTATGACGCCGCCTACCTGGAGCTGGCGCTGCGCCGCAAGCTGCCGCTGGCCACGCTGGATGCGTCCTTGCTGGCGGCGATGGCGCAGGCGGGCGTGGCTGCGCCGTCGATCTAGCCCGCCGCCGCACGGCAACAATTCACCCAACCTGACAGGAGACAAGCCATGCAAAACCGCGTCCGCATCGAGATCGATCCCCAAGGCGTGGCTGACGTCTGCCTGGTGCGCGCCGACAAGATGAACGCGCTGGATTTCGAGATGTTCGACGCGCTGGCTGCGGCCATCACCCGCCTCAAAACCGAGCCCGGCCTGCGCGCGGTGGTGCTGCATGGCGAGGGCAAGGCGTTTTGCGCCGGGCTGGACATGGGCCGGATGGCCAAGATCGGCGCCGGTGAGCCTGGCGGTGTGCGCGATCTGACCCCGCGCACCCACGGCATCGCCAATTCACCCCAATACCTGGGCCTGGGCTGGCGTGAGCTGCCGGTGCCGGTGATTGCAGCGCTGCACGGCGTGGCCTTTGGCGGTGGCCTGCAGTTGGCGCTGGGCGCTGATATCCGCCTGGTCACGGCCGAGTGCAGGATGAGCGTGATGGAGATCAAGTGGGGCCTGGTGCCCGACATGGCCGGCGTGGCGCTGATGCGCGGCCTGGTGCGCGACGACCATGCCCGCGAGCTTTGCTACACCGGCCGGGTGGTGTTGGGCGACGAGGCAGTGGCCCTGGGCCTGGCCACCCGGGTCTGTGCCGATCCGCTGGCCGAGGCCCGGGCGCTGGCCTATGCGATGGCCCAGCGCAGCCCGTCAGCGCTGCGGGCCGACAAGCGCCTGATGAACCTGGCCAGCCGCACGCTCGACGACAGCGCGGCCGCGATCCTGATGGCTGAATCGGTGGAGCAGGTGGCCTTGATGGGCGCAGCGCACCAGTTGGAAGCGGTGCGCGCCAACCTTGAGAAGCGCGCGCCGGTCTTCGCTGCTTTCCCGTCTCAGGGGGAAGGCCTCACCCCCACCCCAGCCCTCCCCCTGGCAGGGGGAGGGAGCAAGACATCGAATGCAGCGTGACGACGCCTTGCGCCGGCAGGTGGCCCAGCGCCTGGCGGGCTGGGCCCTGCAGGTGCCCGACGAGACCGGCCACAAGCGCGCGGCGGTGGCCCTGGCCATCACCGACGCCGGGCCAGGCTCGGGCTTGAGCGGCGTGACGGGCCTGCA
>JANLZT010000806.1:0-1671 GCA_031366465.1 Betaproteobacteria bacterium
GACGTGCTGCGGCTGGGCGAGATCTCGGCCAAGTGCTGTGAGCGGGTACAGCATGTGGTCACCCTGCTGCCCAAGTTGAGCCAGCCCAGCGTGGCCGAGGCCGCGCTCAAGACCTGCGAGGAGATCGACCGCCTGGAGGGCGACGCCGACCGGGTGATGCGCTCGGCGATGAGCAAGCTGTTCCGCGACAACATCGAGGTGCGCGAGCTGATCAAGCTGAAGGCGGTCTACGAGCACCTGGAGTCGATCTCCGACCGCTGCGAGGACGTGGCCAACATCGTCGAGGGCATCGTCCTCGAAAACTCCTGATCCACCCGGCCAGGCATAACTGACCATGGATGCTGTCCAGATCAACTTCTGGGTCGTGGTGCTGCTGGTGGTGCTGGCGGTCAGCTTCGACTTCATGAACGGCTTCCACGACGCCGCCAACTCCATCGCCACGGTGGTCTCCACGGGGGTGCTCAAGCCCCAGCAGGCGGTGCTGTTCGCGGCGTTTTTCAATGTGGTGGCGATTGCGGTCTTCCACTTGAGCGTGGCCGCCACCATCGGCAAGGGCATCGTCATGCCCGGGGTGGTGGACCACCATGTGGTGTTCGGCGCACTGATCGGCGCCATCACCTGGAACCTGGTCACCTGGTGGTATGGCATCCCGTCCAGCAGCTCGCATGCGCTGATCGGCGGCATCGTCGGCGCGGTGATCGCCAAGGCTGGAGCCGGCAAGCTGATCGGCGCCGGCGTGGGCAAGACGGTGGCCTTCATCTTCATCTCGCCGGTGCTGGGCTTCATGCTGGGCGGGCTGATGATGGTGCTGGTGGCCTGGGTCTGCCGGCGCGCGTCGCCCTACAAGGTGGACCGCTGGTTCCGCCGTTTGCAACTGGTCTCGGCCGGCGCTTACTCACTGGGCCATGGCGGCAACGACGCGCAAAAAACCATCGGCATCATCTGGATGCTGCTGATCGCCGCCGGCTATGTGGGCGCGGCCGACAAGATGCCGCCGGCCTGGGTGATCTGGGCCTGCTACCTGGCCATCGGCGCGGGCACGATGTTTGGCGGCTGGCGCATCGTCAAGACCATGGGCCAGCGCATCACCAAGTTGAAACCGGTGGGCGGCTTTTGTGCCGAGACCGGTGGCGCGATCACCTTGTTCCTGGCCACCGCGCTGGGCGTGCCGGTGTCGACCACCCACACCATCACCGGCGCCATCATCGGCGTGGGCGCGGTGCGCAATGCCTCAGCGGTGCGCTGGGGCGTGGCCGGCAACATCGTCTGGGCCTGGGTCTTCACGATCCCGGCCACCGCCTTCGTGGCGGCGGTCTTCTACTGGTTCAGCCTGTCGCTGTTCTGATCCGCCTTTCACGAGTCAATCGCGATGGTCGGTGCCAGCCCGCCCAGCCCCGCCACCCGGCACCGACCGCTGGACCCGGCCGCTGGACCGGACCGCTGGACCGGACCGCGTGCGCGCTGTGCAGGGCGCCGATTGATGCCGGCTACCATCCGGCCGATCCCGCCATGCTGCATGGCCACTAGCCCCAAGGAGCCCCTGATGTCAGCCCAATCCCATCCCCTTGGCCCCGCTTTGTCGCGCCGCACCGGCCTGCTGCTGGGCCTGGCCGTGCTGGCGGCCGCCAGCCTGCCCGGCCCCGCCCAAGCCCAGGCCCAGGCTGCGGTGCG
>JANLZT010000675.1:0-3016 GCA_031366465.1 Betaproteobacteria bacterium
GCCGGCCAGCCAGGCCCGGCGCCGCAAAGGCAGATCGCCGGGCAGTGCGCCGGGCACGGATCAGGGCTTCTTGGCGCGGGCGGCGTCCACCAGCTGCGCCAGCTCGGCCCCGCTCTTGTAGTGCGGCACCTTGAACACCAGCCGGTAGCCGCGCTGCACAAAGCTGTTGCGGCCCTGCACCTCTTCGGCCCAGTACTTGTCGGCCAACTGGCGGTTGCGGGCGACGTCCAGCTCAAAGGCCGCTTTGGAGCTGGCACCGCCAAAGATGTAGAGCTTGCCGTCGTCGATGCGCCAGGTGTCGGCGTCACCGCCCCAGGGGATGGCGTAGACCAGGCCGTCGGCGCAGTAGCCGCCGTACTGCGGCAGGTACTTTTGCGGGTTGGCGTCGAACAGCGCCTTGTGCTCGGCGCTGGCGAAGCGGAAGGTCACCTCCTGGTAGAGGCTGCTGTGCTGGGCCAGGCCCAGCGCATGCCGGCCCTGGGTGAAATAGGCCACCACATCGTGGCCCTTGAGAATCACCCGGCTGTCGGCGCCGTCGGCCACCGCGTTCACGGGTTTGAGCGCCGACGACGGGTTCTGTGCCTGCATCGCCTGCATCGCCGAGCAGCCGCCCAGCAGGCCGATCGCAACGCTGGCCAGCAGCGCCCGCAACAGGCCAAGGCGCCAGCCTGGGCCGCGCATCGAAGAAAAATTCATCAAGAGACTCCTGGAGTGAGCACCGGGCCCGGGCCGCCATTGTCTGGCCTGCGGCCGCCGGCTACCGGCTGGCGGGCATCGGCATAGGGCGCCGGCCAGCCCAGCAGATCGCTGGCTTGCTGGCAGCGCAGGCGCAGGTCGGCGGCGTTGCGCCCACCCAGGTGCAGGATGCCGTAGCGGTGTGAGCCCAGCCATTTGAAATCCCGGTCCAGCGAGTGGCCGGTCTTGGGATAGGTGTAGAGCAAGGCATCCGGGAAGGCTTGCTGCAGCGCGCGTTGGGCGGCGCCGCCCGGCATCGCCGGCACGCTGGCGGCATCAAAGCAGCGGTAGACCAGGCTGGCGGCGATGCCGGCGCTGGGCTGGGCGCGCGGCAGGGCCAGCGGGTCCTGGCCCAAGGCCAGCGCCAGCGACATCGCATGCGGATCGCGGCCCTGCACCCGCTGGTACAGGTCCCCAAACTGCGAGGCCAGGCGCGGATTGAACTCGATCACCGCCAGGCGCTGGGTGGCCGCATCAAAAAAGAACTCCATGTTGAAAAAGCCGTGGCCGAAGCCGATGGCCGCCAGAAAGCGCCGCGCCACGTCCAGCGCACGGGCCTGCACCGGGGCCGGCAGCGCACTCGGCAACTGCCAGCGCATGAAGGCCTGGGTGCCGGGGTACATCACTGCGTCCACCACGCCCAACGCGTGGATCTGGCCGTCTTGCACCCAGCCGTCCAGGTTGTACTGGGGGGTGCTGGGCGGCAGCGGGGCCTCCAACATCAGCCGGTGCGCGCTGCCGGCACCGGGCAGGCGCAGCCGCGCCACCCGCTCGAAGGGTTCGACCAGGCGGCGGATCACCCACAGCTCACGCCGGCCGAAGCGGGTGTGGGCCTGCAGCTCATCGCGGCTGTTGACCTGGCGGGCCAGCACCGAGAACGCCGCCTTCACCGGCTTGACAAAGGTCGGATAGCGCAGGCCCTCGGGCATGTCGTCGCCATAGGGCACATCCAGGGCCTGGAAATCGATGTTGGCCTCGGGCGCCACCGCCTGCAACACCCGGCGTGCGTGCAGTTTGTGCTGGGCCGCCAGGATCGACTCAGGCGCGGCCCCGGGCAGGCCCAGTTGCTCGGCCACCAGCGCGGCGGCCAGCGCGCCGAACTGCTCATGGTGGGACAGCACCGCCGCCCAGCCCCGGCGTGCGCCGCGCCGGGCTTGGGCGGCCGCAAAGCGCTGCAGATCAAAGCCCACCAGCGCTGCATTGCTGGGGAAGCTGAACAGGTCGAACCCCGCGCTGTCGAAGCGGGCCTGCTTTGCCAGGCGCGCAAAGGCCGCGGCGTCCCAGTCGTGGTTGAACAGCAGGCCGACCTGCGGCAGGGCAGAAGCGGCCATCGCCATCAGGCCGGGCTGGCCACCGGGCGGCAGCGGCGCCAGACCGCGCGCGCGGCCCAGGGCAGCCCGGCCAGGGCCAGCAGGCCGGCCAGCAGGCCGGGGCTGGCCAGGTCGGGCAGGGCCTGGGCTTGCGCCAGTGCCGCACCGGCCCAGGCATAGGCCAGGCTGCCGGCCAGCATGCCAGCCAAGCTGACCCCAAAAAAGGTCGGCAGCCGCATCGCCGTCAGGCCCATCAAGGGGTTGATCACCGGGTAGGGGATCAGCGGCGCGACCCGCAGTGAAAACAGGTAGAAAGCGCCGTCGCGCGCCACTGCGGCCTGCACCCCGGCCAGTTGGGGGCCCCAGCGGCGCTGCACCGCATCGCGCCACCACCAGCGCGCCGCCAGAAAGGCGATGCTGGCGCCCAAGGTCGAGCCAAAAACAATGATCGCCGCACCCAGCGGCACGCCGAAGCACAGGCCGGCGGCCAGGGCCAGCGGCGCATTGCCGGGCAGCGCCAGCGCCGACAACAAAATCATGCCGGCCAGCAGGCCCAGGCCCAGGCCCCAGGGGTGGGCGGCCTGCAGAGCAAGCAAGCTGCTGCGCTGCTGGGCCCACCAGGTGCTGTCGGGCCCATGGCCAGCCGCCCACACCACTGCGGCAGCCAGCCCCAGCAACAGCAAGCTGTGGCGCAGGCGGCGCCAGGTGCGGGGGGAGGTGGGCAATGACAACATCGCGGCCGATGATATCGGCCGGTGCCCAACCCTTCTTCACGGACGCGTGACACGGCCTGGCGTTGCCCGACGGGCCCGGCCCCTGCATGACAATCACCCCCATGAAAACCCCCGAGCGGCTGCGGCCCCTGCTGGACGAAGGCCTGATCGACGCGGTGCAGCGCCAATTGATGAGCGGCAAGGAGGCGATGGTCTTCGTGGTGCGCTGCGGTGAGGAAACCCGCTGCGCCAAGGTCT
>JANLZT010000733.1:0-5485 GCA_031366465.1 Betaproteobacteria bacterium
TACAAATGAAATCGATGGATTCGTTCGTCAGGCTAGGCGCAAACCGCAGCCATAGCCGTAGCTATGGCGAGGATTTGCAACGACGCATGGCGGACGAAGACGCGATTTCGTGTAAGCGGTTTGGTGAAACGCAGTACTAGAGCGGACGCGCTGCCACCGGAGCAGCCCGCGATGTTCATGCGGCGGCGCCGATAGCCATCAACTTTGCTTGCCAAGCAGCATCAATTTCTCTTGCGCGAGCGCGAGAGCAAGCCCGTGCCCTCGCTCAGTCGGCCATGATCCTATACATGATAAGTATCCTTATCATGATGATGATAAATAGCTAAAAATTCGGAGGGTCTGGCATCACACTAGTCGTGTTGACCGTCTACAGTCAAATTGACATAAAATATCCGTGAGCGTACGATGCTTTCACTCTGCCCATCCGTCCGCTTCAATCCACCGCGCCGACCGTACCGAACGCACCAACCGCACTGGCCAGCCAGCCAACTACCCACCCACCCACGACCCGCACCATGAGCGCCGTCCTGCACCCCGAGACCGCCAACCCCGTCGGCGTCAACTTGAACACGGCCGCCGCGGCCGAGGCCGCGCTGCGCACCTTCTGGCGTCTGGCCGACGCGTGGAAACTCAACACCGCCGAGCAGATCGCGCTGCTGGGCGTGGCGCGCACCACGCTGTACCAGTGGAAGCAGGGCAGGGTGGGGCCGCTGGACCGCCATGTCCTGGAGCGGCTGTCCTATCTCTTCGGCATCTACGGCGCCCTGCAGATCCTGTTGCCCGTGCCCGAGCGAGCCAACGAGTGGATTCGCAAGCCCAACTCCGCCCCCTTCCTGGCGGGCAGCTCGGCGCTGGACCGCATGATGGGAGGGCAGGTCGCCGACCTCTTCGTGGTCCGTGAGTACCTGGACGCCGAGCGGGGCGGCAAGGCTTGAGCAGCGGCTTGGATGCGAAGTCGGCGGCGGCGCTGGCCATCAGTTCGGTGGCCTGGCTGCCCTGCCACCGCCTGATCGCGAGCCGGTTTCCGACCGTCGGCTTGTATGACCAGGTCGCTGCACCCCAAGACCTGGATGTGGTCTTTGCCATCGAGGCGCTGACCAACCCTCGCGTTCGCCAAGAGTTGGGCCAACTCAGCCTGGTGCCACCTGCCGATCGCGTGGCAGGCCCCGGAGCGACGCTGATCATGGCGGCTTTCACCCACCTCAACCCCCTGGGCACGCGCTTCAGCGACGGCAGTTGGGGCGTCTACTACGCGGCCGAGTCGCTGGAGACCGCTGTGGCGGAGGTCAGCCATCACAGGGGGGCTTTTCTGGCGCGCACCGCTGAAGCGGCCATCGACATAGATCTGCGCTGGATCCAGGCCGACCTGATGGACAAGCTGCACGACATTAGAGGGCAGGGCGCTGCGATGCCTGCGGTCTATGACCTAACGCACTACGGCGCCAGCCAGGATCTGGGCCGCGCCCTGCGCGCGCAGGGCAGTGCTGGCATCGTCTTTGAGAGCGTGCGGCGCCCGCAAGGCCAGTGTGTGGCGATCTTCAAGCCCAGGGCGCTGAGCAAAGCCCGCGCAGTCGGCCACATCGGCCTGCACTGGGACGGGCGGGCGATCTCACACTGGTTCGAGAAGGGAGCGCCCCATGCGTTCTGACCTTAGCGCGGCAGCGCACGGAGTCGCCCCCGAAACGGCCCGCCTGAGTATCAGCATCAGCGCCAGCGTCAGTGCGGCACGGCAGCGCAAATTGCACGTCGGCCACTTTGCATTCATGCGCTCGGTGGTCCAGGGGCTCGATCCTCGCGAAAGCTGGGAGCGATATTTTCGGGTCGAGGGCGAGGCGACCGACGCACGCACCGTGCGTGCCACCATCGCCTGGATCCGCGATGAGTTTGCTGCCGTCGCGAAACGTCAGGATCGGTACGGCACGGCTCGGCTGGTGCGCATCGACGCCAGCCGCATCGCTGATCCGTCGCCCGACCTGCCGAGCCTCGAAGCCTTCGCCGAGGCACATGGCCTGGAACACGAGCGCCAGGCCGACCAGGTCGTCGCGTTTGAGGCCGAGTACGGCCCGGCAACGCAGCGACTGCGCCGGCGTTCGCGGCTGATTGCCCGCCAGCTCGAAGCGCTGCGCTGGCTCGAAGGCCTGGTCGCCCAGTCCCCGAAAGCCGGCGACTCGGTCGCCGCCTGGCTGAACCCGACGCTGGCCAGCCACCTGGAGGCGGCCGACATCTTCACGCTGGCCCAGCTGGTCGAGCGCATCAACGGCATGGGCCGGCGGTGGTACGCGGGCATCAAGGCGATGGGGCAGGGCAAGGCACTGCGCATCGTTGAGTGGCTGCAGGAGGTGGCGAATGCGCACCACGACAGCATCGAGCTTCAGCTCGGCCGCCATGTGGCGGTGGCGCGCAGCAAGCTCTACGCGCACGAACTCAACGCCGTGGTCGCTCCGGCCACCGCCATCCGCCCCTTGAAAAATTCATCGTGCCGGCCGAGCTCGACGGTAGCCGCGGCCTGTACCGCCGCCCGCAGGCGCAGTGTCTGCTGAAGGCGAGCAATGACTATCAGGCCATCCTCGCCTGGCTGCGCTCCAAGCACGGCCTGACCCCCGATCAGAAAGCGCACCTTGCGGCCCGCCGGCGCCAGCGCCACATCGGGGGTGGAGGCAGTGTCGAGCAGGGCTTGGACTGGCTGCAGGCGCTGTCCAACACCCAGCGCGCCTACCGCAAGGAGGCCGAGCGCTTCCTGCTCTGGGCGATCACGCAAAAGGGCAAAGCGCTGTCCTCGATGAGCAACGAGGACTGCACCTTGTACCGCGACTTTCTGGCCGACCCGCAGCCGCGCAGCCGGTGGTGCGGCGACCGCGGGCGCGAGCGATGGTCGCCGCTGTGGCGGCCGTTCGAAGGGCCATTGTCGGCGTCGGCGCAGCGTCATGCGGTGACGATCCTGAAGAATCTCTATGGCTTCCTCGTCGATCAGAACTACCTGATGGGCAACCCGTGGTCGGCGGTGGGCGTGCCACGGACCTCGGGGCCGAAGGTGAATGCGGGACGGAGTTTTAGCCTGGCGCAGTGGGCGTTCATCGAAGGGCAGTTGACGATGCTGCAGGCGACCTCGGCGAACCAGCGGCTGATTTTCGGGCTGCACCTGCTCTACGCCACCGGCCTGCGCTTGTCGGAAGTGGTGGCGGCCACGGTCGATGACCTGCAGTGGGTCGAGTACCCGGCGGATGCGTCGGACGATCAGCCGGTGGAGGGCTGGCTGCTGCGGGTGATCGGTAAGGGGCAGAAGGAGCGCGAGGTGCCGGTTGCCGGCCGATGTGGTCGGTGAGCTGGCCAGGTACCTGGTATCGCGGGGGCTTGATGCGGACCCGGAGGACATGGGCAATCAGGGGGCGTTTCTGCTGGGCAAGGCCAGTGACGCGGCCGAGCGTGCGCCTAGCTTGAACACGGGCCAGCTGCACGACCCGCGCGAAGGCATTGCGGCGACGACTTTCTACGACCAGATCAAGGCGTTTTTTGCGGACTGCGCCGGGGTGCTGCAAGGGCAGGGCGATGGGAAGGGTGCTGAGCGATTCGCGGGTGCCAGCACGCACTGGATGCGGCATTCGCACGCGAGCCATGCGATCGCCGGTGGCATGCCGATCGAGATCGCGCAGCAGAACCTGGGGCATGCGTCGCTGGCGACCACGACGGTGTACGTCACGACCGAGAAGCGGCGCCGCATGAAGGCGGTCGAGACGTTCTGGAAAAGATAGACGCCAAGCCACATTGGATAATCGTCGCATGGCATCGATCTCAAGTCGCAATCTCGTCGACGCGATGCTGCGCGTCGAGCGAATGACCTTTCAGGATCGCGAGCGGCTTACCGAAGAAGTCCACGCCCGCCAGCCCAACCTGTTCTTCTCGGTGCTTGACCTGCAGCGGTATGGCGCCACCCTGGAGCAAATTGAGGTGGTGCTGAACCTGTTGCTCGTTTTCTACGAGGCGATGAAGGGCAGCGGCAGCAACTGGCCGGTCATCTCCGAAGAGGTTCAGGAACGTTGCCTGAAGCGGATCTCCGGGCGCGTGCGCTTCATCGAGGGCCTGACGCCACAGCTACAAGCGCAGGCCACCTCGGACGCCGTCGGCGACCATCCCGAGCAGCAGTTGCTCGCATACGCTTTTGGCAAGTTCAAGGAGAACGGCCTCCTGGGCGTCAAGACCGAAGCGGAAAGGATGCTCATGCTGGCGGCGCTGAATCTGGTCGAGTGCATCGCGGAAACAACTCCGCGAATGACGAAGTGAAACCGCCGGCAAGGTCGAGCCGCGTGAAGGCGCGAAAGCGATTCAACCGGCTTGGCTATGACCGCTGTCCGGCAGCGCCCTCAGAACCCTGGCCGGCCGAACCCGACCCGACCCGCCAGCGACATCCACGGCATTGAAATCGTTGCCCTGAAGCCGCCGGTCAGACCAAATTGTTACGCCCGAGGGTGGTCTCTCGGCGGAGGGCACACCTCGGTCGGTGGTTCTCAGGGCGATTTGATACGCGGAGCAAGGCTCAAGATCGTGCGGTCTCACCGCCCCAGGGTCTCATCGTGCAAGCCATCGGCCGGCAGTTCCAGCGGGCGCCGGATTGGATCCCGCTCCACCACGAACGCCGCCGCCCCGGGCAGACCACGCTGAATCGCCTGGTGCGGCAGCATGCGGCCACCTTCATCGCGCACACCGAGGTGAGCACCGGGCCGAGATGGCGCGCTTGATCAAGGACGAGTTCGACGCCTTCCTCGAGTGCGGCATCCTGGCCCACGGGTTCCTGAGGCTACGCTGCGGCGAGTGCGGCCACGAAAAGGTGTTGGCGTTCAGTTGCAAACGGTGCGGGTTCTGCCCCACTTGCGGGGCGCGCCGGATGTCGCAAACCGCGGCGCATCTGTTGGATCAATTCATCCCCGGGTACCGGTGCAGTAATAGGTGCTGTAGCTGTCGATCCCGATCGGTGTACTGCCGGCCTCCCAACCCGAGTTGGTCACGGCGGTGCTGTACGTGGTGCAGTGCGTCGTCACGCGCCATCTGCTGGACAGCGCCCATCTCAAGGCCGACGAAGACCACTATGCCGTCATCATGCTGATTCAGCACTTTGGGTCCTCCGCCAACCTGAACATTCACCAGCACGGCCTGGTGCTAGACGAGATTTATCGGTGCGGCGCCGTTGGCGTACCCACGCACATCGAGGCCGGTGGGCCAACAGATTGCGAGATGCACCTGCTGCTGCAGGCCGCTATTGCCGGGCTGCTGAAGATGCTCACGCGCCGGGGCGTGCTGTTCGAGTACATGGGTCGGACCTACCTGGCCAAGACGGATGCCGACAGCGAGCAGGCACGTTGCGGCCGCTGCGGGCGGTGGCTGCCATTTAGCGCATCGCCTTCGGCCCGCGGGCCGGGCAGAGGATGCTGACCTTGCGAGGCGCGATGCCGGGTAAGCCCCAGCGCGGCGGCCCCTGTGCGCCGACGTCGAC
>JANLZT010000746.1:0-2344 GCA_031366465.1 Betaproteobacteria bacterium
TGGGCGGCGGCAGACGAGTTCCGGCTGCAGCAGGTGCTGCGCAATGTGCTGGCCAATGCGATCCGCTTTGCGCCCCGGGGCAGCGCGATCGAGATCGACTGGCGGCAGGTGTCGAGCCGCGACCTGATGATCAGCGTGCGCGACCATGGCCCCGGCGTGCCGGTGGCCGAGTTGGAGCGCATCTTCGAATCCTTTGTGCAGAGCAGCCGAACCCGCGACGGCTCGGGCGGCACCGGCCTGGGGCTGGCGATCTGCCGCAAGATCGTCAGCGCCCACCGGGGCCGCATCAGCGCCCACAATCATGCCGAGGGCGGCGCGGTGTTCGAGATCGTGTTGCCGGTGCTCACCCGCATGCCCGGCCTGGCCCATGTGCGGCCCACCGCCGGGCACGCGATGCGCTGAGGCGCCAGCCCGGCGCTGGCCTGGCGCTTACCTGTCGTCACCAAAAGCGCGGTCCCCGGCCGCCCGGCCACGCGGTTCTAGGGATGGCCGGCGCCCGAAGCCGACCGCACCATGCGGGCGCTGACGGCCAACACCCGTCTGCGGATCCCAACGACGTCCTCTCCGAGGACTTTGCAGCCCACCGAGTGATCGGTGGGTTTTTTTTGGGCCCGACCGGGCCGGCGTTGGTGGATCAGACCGCGAAACCCGCTTTCAGGGCCTGCCTCAAGTGGCCCACCAGCGCTTGCACCGCGCGCGGCACATAGGGGCTGTAGGGCCGGATGGCATACACCTGATCACCAAAGCCGCCCACCGGCTGCCAGCCCGGCAGCACCCGCAGCAGCCGGCCGGCGCGCACGGCATCCAGGGCGCTGAAGTCGGGCAGCAGTGCGATGCCCAGGCCGGCCAGCGCTGCCTCGCGCAGCACCTCGCTGTTGTTGGCCGCCAGTGCGCCGCCCACCGGCACCGTCAGCTTCTGCGGCCCGGCCGGCCCGCTGCCGTCGCTGACCAGTTGCCAGGCCGGCGCCTCACCGGTGCGCAGATAGGGCAGGCAGTCGTGGCCGGCCAGCTCGTTGGGGTGGGCCGGCTGGCCGCGCCGGCGCAGATAGGCCCGGCTGGCCACCAGCACCGAGTGGGTCTGGCACAGCGACCAGGCCACATGGGTCTCGGGCGGCGCATGGGTGTGGCGGATCGCCAGGTCAAAGCCCTCCTGCGCCAGCGAGGCCAGCCGGTCGGACAGATCCAGCTCGATGCGCACCTCGGGGTGGGCGCGCAGAAAAGCCGGCAGCAGCGGCA
Organism: Betaproteobacteria bacterium; assembly: GCA_031366465.1. Classification (GTDB taxonomy): domain Bacteria; phylum Pseudomonadota; class Gammaproteobacteria; order Burkholderiales; family Burkholderiaceae_C; genus Pseudaquabacterium. Next base: position 1,237 of record JANLZT010000746.1, read on the forward strand.
TGATCTGCTGACGCGCCAGCGCCACCGGGGCGGTCACCCGCAGCCGGCCGCGCGGCGTGGCGGCCAAATCCTTGATGCCGGCAAAGGCGGTGCTGATGGCCTCGAAGGCGCCGGCCGTGGCGTCCGCCAGCTGCTGGCCGGCCTCGGTCAGGCGCACGCTGCGGGTGGTGCGCGCCACCAGCGGCACGCCAGCGGCGCGCTCCAGGTCGGCGATGCGCTGGCTCATCGCCGCCTTGCTCACGCCCAGGCGCTGCGCGGCAGCGGTGTAGCTGCCCAGCATGCCCAGCACCGACAGCCAGTGCACATGGCTCCACAGGGTCTCGATGCGGCGGGCGTCCATGGGGTGTCGCTGTTCCTGGTTTCAGTCGGGCATTGTTCATCATCCTGAACAATGAATCCAGGCCCGGGTGGCTGGTCAGCCCGGGCGCAGCGGCCTAGACTTCGCGGCTGCCGCCGGACTGTCCGCCAGGGCGTCAGTCAGCGCGTCAGTCAGCGCATCAGTCAGCGCGTCAGTCAGCGAGTCAGTCAGCGAGTCACCCAGCAGCGAACGCCGCCCCCGGCGTCGCCACCCCCCAGCCACCCCACCGGAGCCATCCACCATGGGCGCACCCGAAGCCTTCACCCAGACCACCCTCGTGGGCCACTACATCGCCGGGCGCCTGGTGCCGGGCAGCGGCGGCCGCCAGCAGCCGGTCTACAACCCGGCCACCGGCGCGGTGGCGCGCCAGGTGGCGCTGGCCTCGGCAGACGACGTCAACAGCGCGGTGGCCGCTGCGGTGGCCGCCCAGCCGGCCTGGGGCGACATGCCGCCGATCCGCCGGGCGCGGGTGCTCAACCAATTCCTGCAGTTGCTCAACCAGCACAAGGACACCCTGGCGGCGATGATCACCGCCGAGCACGGCAAGGTCTTCACCGACGCGCAAGGCGAGGTCAGCCGCGGCATCGACATCGTCGAGTTCGCCTGCGGCGCGCCGCAGTTGCTCAAGGGCGACTACACCGACCAGGTATCGACCGGCATCGACAACCACACCCTGCGCCAGCCGCTGGGCGTGGTGGCGGGCATCACGCCCTTCAACTTCCCGTGCATGGTGCCGATGTGGATGTTCCC
>JANLZT010000019.1:0-2954 GCA_031366465.1 Betaproteobacteria bacterium
ACGGCGACGACCTGACCGTCAACACCAAATTCCTGCTCGACAAGACCAAGGTGTTGGAGAGCGGGCCGTTCTCGATCCACCTCACCGCCGGGCCCGATGTCATCAGCTTCGGCGACGGCAATGGCATGAACCTGAACAACAGCGCCAGCGCGCGCGAGCTGGTGCGCAAGCTGGCCGGCCAGAAAAAGGACGGCAAGGATGACAACAAGACCAAGATGCCCGACCACGCCATCGGCTCGCATGGCGGCTGGATCCACGACTACTGGGGCTTGAACGCTACCGAGGCCAACGTGCCCGACCTCACCAACCTGCTGGCCTGGAACTTCGACGCCATCGAGAACACCACCGGCCGCAAGATTCGCGAGTACTCCTCTCCGGTGGGCAACACCCCGGTCTGGGCCGTCAAGTGGATGGAGCAGCGCGGCGTGGTGGCGATGTACCTGGTGGCCGACCTGGGCGCCGGCATGATGCGCTCCTGGCGCAACGGCGCGCGCATCTCGGACACGGTCTGGACCTCGCCGGTCACGCCGCTGGGCAAGTACGCCACCTTCGAGGAGTTCGATCTCTTCGGCATCAGCGATGTGATGTCGGGCCAGTGGTTGCTGGACCTGCAGAGCTTTGCGGTCAACCACCGCAGCAACCGCATGTTCTACAACCACCCGCCCGGTGCCGCCGCCCACTTGAAGCCGGTCAATGCCTTGCTCAAGCGCGCCGATGAGCTGGGCAAGAAAAACCGCTTCAGCTGGTACACCATGACCCAGTTGGCGGACTTCTCCCAGCGCCGCATCGACACCCAGTGGGTTACCAGCAGCGCCTTCGGCGTAGTCAGCTTCAGCGCCAGCCACCCCAGCTCACTGGCCGACGTGACGCGATTGCTGCCCAAGATCAGCTACACCCAGCCGGTCGTGACCTGGGGCTCCGGCAGCGTCAGCTCGGATGCCAACAACTGGATCGTCACCGCCGACGGCGGCCGGTCTTTGAAGTTCGTCACCACCGCGCGTTGAGGCGCGGCAGGCCGCAGCCCGGCCCGATCAGGGCCGGGCCGGCGCGCTGGCGGGCTTGCGGCGGCGCGGCTTGGCAGCAGGCGCTGCGCTTGCCTGTGCGGTGGCCGGTGCGGCGGCCGGTGCCGCGAGCGCGGCGGTTGCGGCCGCAACGCCCAATGCAGCCCCGGGCAGCGGCAGGCGGCGCAGGGCGTCCATCGCCCGCGTCAACTGCTGCGCCAGGGCCTGCACGTCGGGCACCGCGCGGCGGCAGGCGATCAGGCCGAAACACAGCTGGCCCAGATAGCTTTGCACGGTGATGTTCAGCGCCACGCCGTGGACCACGATGGACAGCGGGTACAGGCCCGCCATCCGGGCGCCGGCCATGTAGAGCGGCACCTGCGGGCCGGGCACATTGCTGATGGTGACATTGGCAAAACGCAGCCGGCTGGCCAGCCGCGAGCGGCCGTAGAGCGAGGCCAGGCCGCTCAGCAGCCAGGGTGAGCCCAGGGACGGGAAATCGGTGGGGATCAGGCTGCCAAAGCTGCCCATCTGGGCCTTCATGCTGCGGGTGCCGGCCATGATGTGGGCCAGCCGCTGCAGCGGGTCTTTGACCTGCGTGGCCAGGTCGATCACGGTGCCCGAGACCTGGTTGTTGGCGCTGGTGTCACCCTCGGGCCGCAGCGAGATCGGCACGCCGGCCACCAGGGTCTTGGGCGGCAGCTCACTGGATTCAGCCAGGTAGTCGCGCAGCGCGGTGCTGCACAGCCACATCACCATGTCATTGATCGACGCGCCATGGCCCTTGCCGATGGCCTTGACCTCGCCCAGCGGCAGGCTGACCGCCGCAAAGCTGCGCTGGTTGGTGATGGACACGTTGAAGGGCGTGGCCGGCGCGAACTTCAAGCGGGTGCCGGGTGCAGAGGTGCGGATGCCGGCGCGGCGCTGCGCCAGCGCTGTCTTGGCCGCGCCAAAAGCCGCACTGGCCAGTGGCGGCAGCAACCGGGCCAACTGCAGCATCTGGCGGAGCTGGTTGCTCAGCGCGGCGCCCAGCAGCTCGGCCACGCCGAGTTGGTAGCGGTGGCCGCGCTGGGCCCGCGGCGGGCGCACCCGGCGCGGCTCGATCGTCATGTCGAAGATGCTGTTGGCCATCGCCACGGCGGCCTGGCCGTCCACCGCCGCGTGGTGCACCTTGGAGTAAAAGCCCAGCCGGCCGTCGGCCAAGCCCTCGATCACATAAAACTCCCACAGCGGGCGGCTGCGGTCGAGCAAGCTGGAGTGCAGGCGCGCGCACAGTGCCTCCAGTTGCGCGGTGGTGCCGGGCTTGGGCAGCACGGTGCGGCGCATGTGGTAGTCCAGGTCGATGTCGTCATCGTGGATCCACACCGGGTTGGCCAGATCGAAGGGCATCAACGCCAGCTTGCGGGTGAACACCGGCGCCAGGTGCATGCGGCCGGCCACATGGGCCTTGACCGCGTCGAACCATTCATCGTGCGGCCCGGCCGGCGCCTCAAACAGCGCCAGGCTGCCCACATGCATCGGCATCTCGGGGCTCTCCAGGTGCAGAAAGGCACCATCGACCACGCTCAGGTGTTGCATATCGCTCATGGTGGTGTGCCTCAGCCGGCGGCCTTGGCGGCCTCTTCGTCCACCAGCGTCTTCTTCGACAGTTTGCCCACCGGGGTCTTGGGCAGCTCGGCGCGGATCTCCATCGCGCCGACCATCTCGTGCTTGCCGATGCGCTCGCGCAGAAAGCCTTTCAGCTCGTCCAGCGTGAAGCCTGCTGCACCGGCCTTGAGCGTGATGAAGGCCTTGGGCGACTGGCCGCGGTATTCATCGGCGATGCCGATCACGCAGACCTCGGCCACCGCCGGGTGGGCATAGATGGCCTCCTCGATGATGCGCGGGTAGACGTTGTAGCCGCTGCACAGCAGCATGTCCTTGGTGCGGTCGACGATGTAGACGAAGCCGTCG
>JANLZT010000045.1:0-5564 GCA_031366465.1 Betaproteobacteria bacterium
GGTCTCAGCCATCATCGGCGAGGCGCTGACCATCCACAAGCTGACCAAGACGCGCAGCGAGTACGAGGCCCGCATCGTGCAACTGCTGGAGACCGTGGGCCTGAGTGCCGACCACATGCGCCGCTACCCGCATGAGTTCTCGGGCGGGCAGCGCCAGCGCATCGGCATCGCCCGGGCCCTGGCAGTCAGCCCCAAACTGATCGTCTGCGACGAGGCAGTGAGCGCGCTGGACGTGTCGATCCAGGCCCAGGTGATCAACCTGCTGGAAGACCTGCAATCCCAGTTTGGCCTGACTTACATCTTCATCGCCCACGACTTGAGCGTGGTCGAGCACATCAGCCAGCGGGTGGCGGTGATGTACCTGGGCCGCATTGTCGAGATCGCCGCTGCCAAAGACCTGTACACCCGGCCGCAGCACCCCTACACCGAGGCACTGCTCTCGGCCGTGCCCATCCCCGACCCGACGGTCAAGAGGAAACGCATCCTGCTGCAGGGCGACGTGCCCAGCCCGATCAACCCGCCGCCGGGCTGCCACTTCCACACCCGCTGCCCAATCGCGCAACCCCAGTGCAAGGTGGATTCGCCGGTACTCAAGACGGTGGGCGACGCAGCGGACGGGCACTGGGTGGCCTGCCATCTTCGCGGCTGACCAGCGCGGCTGATTGGCGCGGCTGATTGGCGCGGCTGATTAGCACGGCCCGGCCAGGCGCCGGCCACGCGCCCACACACTTGGGGATGGACAGCCCGGCCGGTGGGCATAAGGTCGCGCCTGAACGCCAGCAAGCCTGCAAGCCTGCACCGCCCAGGAGCCACCCTGCGATGACCACCCCCAGCCCCGACGATTGCCACCGGCCTGTCTACGATCCGGCGCGGCCGGCTAGAAGGTTACTGCGCGGCTATGCCTTCGACCCCAGCCTGGCCAGCCAACTGGAGACCGCGCTGGTCAGCGAGGTCACCTACCGGGTGCGCTGGGAGGACGGCCTGCGCCCCGGCCCGGTGGGCGAGTACCTGGAGGTGGTCGACGTCGACCCGGCCAGCAACTGCCTGTATGCGCCGGTCGACCTGAACCACGCCTACCTGCTGGCCCAGGACGGCCTGGCCCCCTCCGAGGGCAACCCGCAGTTCCACCAGCAGATGGTCTATGCCGCGGCCATGACCACCATCGAGCGTTTCGAGCGCGCGCTGGGCCGCAAGGCCTTCTGGCGCGACCGCTTCGACAAGGCCCGCCCCGATGACTGGTCCCATCAATACGTGCAGCGGCTGCGCATCTACCCGCATGCACTGCGCATGGCCAACGCCTACTACAGTCCGGCCCATGGCGCGCTGCTGTTCGGCTACTTCCCGGCCACCGACGAGGTGCCGTCCGAGCAATACCCCGGCGGCATGGTCTTCACCTGCCTGTCGCACGACGTGGTGGCGCACGAGACCACCCATGCGCTGCTGGACGGTTTCCACAAGCATTTCATGGCACCCACCAACCGCGAGGTGCTGGCCTTCCACGAGGCTTTTGCCGACATCGTGGCGCTGTTCCAGCACTTTGGCTTCCCCGAGGTGCTGGCCCACCAGATCGCCCGCACCCGCGGCAATCTGGGCAGCGAGAACCTGCTGGCGCAGTTGGCCACCCAGTTCGGCCATGCTCGGGGCACCCACGGCGCGCTGCGCGACGCCATCGGCCGCTGGGACCCGGACCAACAAAAGTGGCTGCGCCATGTGCCCGACCCGGCCGAGTTCGAGCAGACCCAGGAGGTGCATGCACTGGGCGCGATCCTGGTGGCGGCGGTGTTCGACGCCTTTTTGTCGATCTACGGCAACCGCACCCGAGACCTGATGCGCCTCGCCAGCGGCGGCAGCGGCGTGCTGCAGCAAGGCGAGCTGCACCCCGACCTGGTCAACCGGCTGGCGCACGAGGCCTCGCGCTGCGCCACCCAGGTGCTCAATATGTGCATCCGCGCGCTCGACTACTGCCCGCCGGTGGACCTGACCTTCGGCGAGTACCTGCGCGCGCTGATCACCGCCGACATGGATTTGATGCCCGAGGACGACCGCAGCTACCGGGTGGCCTTCATCGAGTCCTTCCGGCGCCGGGGCATCTACCCGCGCGACGTGCGCACCCTGTCGGCCGAGAGCCTGCGCTGGGCCACGCCCTTCGATGAGTCAGCGCAGACCGCCGTCCAGACCCAGGCCATGCTGCGCCAGTTCATCGAGGACATCGGCCTGCGCGAGGTGGCCGACAAACTGCGCTACCTGGGTGACCGCGAGGCCATCTGGCTGGCCACCCGACAGATCCGCAAGGACATCCACCAACGCATCCGCAACGTGGTGGCCAAGGCCCAGTTGTTGCAAGACCTGACCGGCCTGGCATTTACCGATGTCGAGCTGCCCAAGGGCGTGCGCATGAACCGCAGCGGTGATCCGGTGTTCGAGGTGCATGCGCTGTACGAGGCGCGCCGCGAACGCGGCGACGGCAGCCTGCTCAACCAGGTCTTCATCACCATCCTGCAGCAACAAGAAGTCGAGCACGAGGGCGCGATGCACACCTTGCGCTGCGGCAGCACGCTGGTGATCGACTTGAACGAGCTGCGGGTGCGCTACGTGGTGCGCAAAGGCCTGCGCGACCAGGCCCGCTTGCTGCGCACCTTGCAATACCTGGAGAGCGACGGCGGCCCCGCTGCGGCGCTGGCCACCTATTTCGACATCAGCGCCGAGCCCTTTGCCGCGCTGCACATGGCCCAAGACTGAAACCGGTGCCCCCGACATGAGCGATACCACCACCCCCCCGCGCAGCGCCGCACGGCGCAAGCCCTCAAGTTCCACACCCACGCCCAGCCCCGCCCCCGGCTACCGGCTGCGGGTGCGGATGTACCGCCACGGCCTGGGCGACTGCTTCTTGCTGAGCTTTCCCCGCGCCGGCAGCACGCCGCTGCAGATGCTGATCGACTGCGGCGCGCTGGCCCGCGACAAGCTGAAGATGACCGAGCTGGTGACCGGCATCCGCGACACCCTGCGCGCCGAAGGCGGCGGCAAGGCCAGGCTGGACGTGGTGGTGGGCACCCACGAGCACCAGGACCATGTCTCGGGCTTCAACCAGGCGCGGCCGGTCTTCAACGACGACATCGACATCGGCAGCGTCTGGCTGGCCTGGACCGAAGACCTCGACCAGCAGGCCCAGCAGCAGATCCGCCAGGCCAAGGCCAAGACCGTCGACCGCCTGGCCGGCATGGTCGACAAGGCCCGGGCCCAACCCGGCCTGGCCGGGTCCGCCGCCAGCCTGGGCGCGGTCGAAGACCTGCTGGGCTTCAGCCGCACCGATGACTCAACCGGTGCCGGCCGGGTGGCCGACGCGATGGCCTACCTCAAACAGCGCGGCAAGGCTGCCGGCGACCTGCGCTTCTTGTCGCCCGGTGGCGCACCCTTTGCGCTGCCGGGCCATGACGGCGTGCGGGTCTATGTGCTGGGCCCACCCAAAGACCCGGGCTGGCTCAAGACCAGCGCCATCACCGGCCGGATGAAGGACGGCAATGTGGTCTACAACCTCGCTGCCCGTGGCGACAGCGGCCTGCAGGCGCTGGAGGCCGCGCTCGACAGCCAGGCCGGCTTGGCCGGCGACACCGGCCACCCGTTTGCGCCGGTGCACCGCTTCCGCTTTCATGAACCGGCCGCCGCAAGCACAGCCGCAACTGCAACAGCCAGCGCCGCCGCAGCCCCCAGCAACAGCGCGCCCAAGGCGCCGGACGCGGCGATCCGCCAGTTCCTGACCGCCACCTACGACGACCCGGCCCAGGCCTGGCGGCGCATCGACGGCGACTGGCTGGCCAGCCTGGAGCAACTGGCGCTGGACCTGGACAACGACACCAACAACACCAGCCTGGTGCTGGCCTTCGAGTTCGTGGCCGACGGACGGGTGCTGCTGTTCCCCGCCGATGCCCAGATCGGCAGTTGGCTGAGCTGGGCCGACCTGGATTTCAAGCTGCCCGGGCAGGCGCAAGCGGTCAAGGTCGATGCGCTGCTGAACCGCACGGTGTTCTACAAGGTGGGCCACCACTGCAGCCACAACGCCACCGCCAAGCTGGGCGGGCTGGAGCAGATGACGCAGGGCGATTTGGTGGCCTTCATCCCGCTGGACAAGGCCACGGCAAAAAGCCGAGGCAGCAAGGAGGCCGGCGGCTGGGACATGCCGGCGCCGGCCCTGTTCAAGGCGCTGCAGCGCAAGACCGGCCAGCGGCTGGTGATCTCGGATGTCAATGAAGTGCCGCCGCCACAGGCGCTGGCCGCCGGCATCAGCGCGACGCCGCTGTTCATTGACTACTTTCTGCGCTGAAGCCGCCCCGCGCGACGCCTGACCGCCGTCAGCCCAGGCGCGCCAGCTCAACCAGCAGCCGGGCGCGTTTGGCCGGGTCGGTGACGGCCTGGCCCAGTGCTGCGAAGTAGGCCTCGCGCTGGGGTGCGCGCGCCGCCGCCTGCTTGGCCACCAGCTTGGCGATCGGGCCGATCTGCTCGGCCAGCAGCTTGACGCTTTGCGCCACCAGCGCATCGCTCAGCGCTGCGCCCGACACGGTGGCGGCAGCCACCGCAGCGGGCGGCCGGGCCACCAGGGCCTGCTTGAAGGCCGCCGCGCTCTGGAAGCGCTGGTCAGGATCTTTGGCCAAGGCGGTGGCCAGCAGCGCGTCGTAGAAGCGCGGCCGCAGGCTGCCCTCGGTCTCGGACGGCATCGCCGGGCGCTCATGCACCACCCGGTAGAGCACCGATTCGGTCGGGCCCTTGAACGGCGGGCGGCCGGTCAGCAACAGGTAGAGCAGCACCCCGGCGCTGTAGAGATCGACACGCTGGTCGATGGCCTTGCCCAGGATCTGCTCGGGCGCCATATAGGCCGGCGTACCGACCATGGTGTTGACCTGGGTCAGGCCGCCATCGTCGAGGCGTGCGATGCCGAAATCAGCCACCTTCAGCCGGCCGGCGCGGGTCATGATGATGTTGGCCGGCTTGATGTCGCGGTGCCAAACACCTTGCCGGTGGGCATGCTCCAGCGCGTCCAGCAACTGGCTCATCACGCCGGGGATGTCGTCGTCGGTGAAGCGCACGCCATTGCCGGCATAGCGTGCCAGCGACTGGCCCTCGACAAACTCCATCGCGATGAAGCGGATGTCGCGGTCCTCGCCAAAGTCGTAGACGCCGACGATGCCCGGATGCGCCAGCCGGCCGCCGGCTTGGGCCTCGTTGCGAAAGCGGGCCTCGATCTCCTGGGCCGTCTGGCTGCCGTCGGTGAGCTGCTGGCGGATGGTCTTGAGCGCCACCACCCGCCGGATGTCGGGGTCGAAGGCCTTGTAGACCACCCCCATCGCGCCCTCACCGAGCACCTCGGTGATGCGGTACTTGCCGAGCTTCTCGGGATGATTCACGACTCAAGCATCTTCATGGCGTGCACGATGCTGGCGCGCATGCGCGAGAAGGACTCGGCCAGCACGCCGATCTCGTCGCGGCTGCCGGCCTGGAACTCGGGCGCGTCCAGCTCGCCCTGGCTGACCCGGTCGGCCAGGCTGGACAAACGGGTCACCGGCCGCACCACC
>JANLZT010000083.1:0-15723 GCA_031366465.1 Betaproteobacteria bacterium
CCGCCACCGGCGGCGATCCGTGCCGCCGCCCTGCCCGAGTTGGGCGTGGCCTTGCCGCCCACGCCCGCGCTGCCCGCCACGCTGCTGGCCGCGCCAGCCGCAGTGGCTGCTCAGTCCGCACAAACTGCGCAATCTGTCGCCGGGTCGGCACCACCCGTGCCGGCCACGCCGGTCGGCGTGGCCAGGCCCGCCGGTGCGCCCGACGCCGGGGCCAGGCTGGGCCATGACGTGGCCACCGCCGCGTCGCAACCGGCGTCAGCAGCACGCCTCAATCTGGACCTGGTGCGCCCGCGCGGCGGGCCGATCGCGGCCCAGGGCAGCGCGGGTTTGTTGGCGGTGGTGCCGCACCCGCCCGAGCTCAAAAGCAAGCTGGCCAAGGAGATCGAAGCTGCCGCCGCGCTCGATTGCCGCAAGGCCTACGGCGCGATGGGCCTGGCAGCGGTAGCGCCGCTGCTGCGCGACGCACTGCGCGACAAGGGCTGCCGTTGGTAGCCTGCTGGCCGCTGAGCGAACCCCGGGTTTGCCACCCTGTTGGCGGTCTGCGGCCACTGCCAACATCCCGCACAGCCATCCCCGTGGCCAGACCCATTGACCCCGGCAACAGACCCTTGCGCAGACCTGTTCACAGGCCCGGTTGGCTGACCACAACCCACCGCGCTGACTGCGCCGCAAGCCAATTGCGTGGTCGTCGCCGGGGCCCAGCACCGTGAGTGGGCGTTTCGTCCAGCGCTACCCGCCCGGGGTCGGGCAAGCGGGCCGGCACTTTGGCGCGTCGCCGCCGCTGCACCCGGCGATGCAGGCCCAGCCGAGCTGGGCGCAACACCGCGCTGCCGGCCCGTGTGCAACGGCAGCGCAGCCCAAGCAAACCCTCCGAACCCTCCAACCCAAGCATTCAACACAGACCCCCGCACCATGACCCCCAGACTGCACGGCAAGACCGCCTTCATCACCGCCGCCGGCCAGGGCATAGGCCGCGCCATCGCCGAGGCCTTTGTGCGCGAAGGCGCCCAGGTCATCGCCAGCGACATCAATGCCGCGCTGCTGCACTCGCTGGCCGAGGCCACCGGCTGCCGCGCCCGGGTGCTGGATGTCACCCAGGCCGATGCCATCAGCCGGGTGGCGGCCGAGGTCGGTCCGGTCAACGTGTTGGTCAATGCGGCCGGCTTTGTGCATGCCGGCACGCTGCTCGAGTGCACCGAGGCCGAGTGGGAGCTGGGCTTCAACCTCAACGTGCGGTCGCAGTACCGGCTGATCCGCGCCTTCCTGCCGGGCATGCTGGCCGCCGGCGGCGGCAGCGGCGGCTCGATCATCAACCTGGCCTCGGTGGCCGGCAGCATCAAGGGCGCGCCCAATCGCTTTGTCTACGGCGCCACCAAGGCCGCGGTGATCGGCCTGACCAAATCGGTGGCGGCCGATTTCATCACCCAGGGCGTGCGCTGCAATGCCATCTGCCCCGGCACGGTCGACTCCCCCAGCCTGCGGGGCCGCATCGCCGCGCAAGCCCAGGCCAGCGGCCAGAGCCTGGCCGAGGTGCAGGCCGCGTATGTGGCGCGCCAGCCGATGGGCCGGCTGGGCCGCAGCAGCGAGATCGCCGCGCTGGCGGTCTACCTGGCCAGCGACGAGAGCGCCTTCACCACCGGCACCGCCCAGGTCATCGACGGCGGCTGGAGCAATTGACCCACCCCCGAAGCGCCTTCGGCGCTCCCCCTCAAGGGGGCGCCGCCAGCGGCCCGGCGAAGCCGGTTCCGCGGCGTCCACTGGCTTACCCCCTTTTGATCCCTTTGACCTTGATAGGAAACCGAAGATGAAACTGCTGCGCTACGGCCCCAAGGGCCAGGAGAAACCCGGCTTGCTCGATGCCCAGGGCCAGGTCCGCGACCTGAGTGGCGTGATCAATGACCTGCGCGCCGACATGCTCACCCCCGAGGGCCTGGCACCGCTGCTGGCCTTGGACGCTGCCAGCCTGCCCTTGGTGGCCCAGCCGGGCCGGATGGCGCCGCCCTGGAGCGGCATGGGCAAGTTCATCTGCGTCGGCCTGAACTACGCCGACCATGCGGCCGAGTCCGGCCTGGCGGTGCCGGCCGAGCCGGTGCTGTTCACCAAGCACACCTGCACGGTGATCGGCTGCAACGACCCGGTGGTGCTGCCGCAGGGCTCGGTCAAAGGCGACTGGGAGATCGAGCTGGGGGTGGTGATCGGCCGCCAGGCCCGTTATGTGAGCGAGGCAGACGCGCTGGGCCATGTGGCCGGCTACTGCGTGGTCAACGATGTGTCCGAGCGCGAATTCCAGTTGGAGCGCGGTGGCACCTGGGACAAGGGCAAGGGCTGCGACACCTTCGGGCCGGTCGGGCCCTGGCTGGTCACCCGCGACGAGGTGGCCGACCCGCAGCAACTCGCGATGTGGCTGGACGTCAACGGCCAGCGCCACCAGACCGGCAACACCCGCACCATGGTGTTCGGCGTCGCGCAGCTGGTGAGCTATATCAGCCGCTTCATGACCCTCTATCCAGGGGATCTGATCAGCACCGGCACCCCCCCAGGTGTGGGAATGGGGCATAAACCCAATCCAGTATTTCTGAAAGGAGGCGATAAAATGAAACTCAGCATCGAAGGCCTGGGCGAGCAAAACCAGACCGTGTACGCGTGGGACCCGGCACTGATAGACGGCTGACAAAGCGGCCGGGTGCTAGCAGGATCAAGACGCGACATGTTGCTCAAGAAAACAATACGTCGTCGGGGCTGTTTGCCCACGGATTCAGGGGGGGGGAACCCTTTGAAGGCCACCAGTTCATGCAAACCAGAACCGTCACCATCCACACCGGCACCCGCATCCGCGTCCCCGAGCACATCCAGCGTATCGACACGCACAGCACCCACGGCTGGCAGATGCGCTACGGCCAGCCCACGCTGTTCTTCTCGGACGGCCAGGGCGTTGGCAATGGACCGCGCCCGGCGCTCAAGCGTGCCATCGACGCGCTGCGCCAGCGCATCGCCGAGTTGCCCGCGCCCACCGGGCTGCAGCGTGGCACCAGCCCCAACAAGCAAAACGACCTGCCGGTGGGCATCAGCGGGCCGATCCTGCGCCAGCGGCCGGGCCGGTCGGTGCCCGAGTGCCATTTCTCGGTCAACCTGCCGCGCTTTGGTGGCAAGCCACTGCGCCGAAGCGTCTACATCGCCAACCAAAACACCTACACCCCCGAGCGCTACACCGAAGCGCTCAATGCCGCGCTCGAGATGCGCCGCGCCGCCGAGGCGCAGTACCAGCTCGACGCCACCGCCGCCAAGCGCCTGCAGGCCAGCAAGTTGTAGTCCGCCGATGCGTGGCGGCAGCGGGCCGGGGCTGGCGGGGCCCCAACCCGATCAGGCCATGCCATGACCCCACCCACCATCCGCATCCACCCCGCCGACAACGTCGTCATCGCGCGCCGGCAATTGCTGGGCGGCACGCTGCTGGCCGACGAAGCCGGCCTGCAGGTGGCCGGCCTGGTGCCGCCCGGGCACAAGCTGGCGACCCGGGCGATTGCCATGGGCGAGGCGGTGCGCCGCTACAACCAGGTGATAGGCCAGGCCACCCAGGACATCGCGGCGGGCCAGCATGTGCACAGCCACAACCTGGCCTTCAGCAGCTTTGAGCGGGCCCATGAGGTGGGTGCCGGCGCCCAGGCCACCGCCTATGTGGCCGAGCCCGCCAGCTTCATGGGCATCGTGCGCGGTGATCTGGCGGACGGGGGCATTGGCGGCGGCCGGGTGGCCACCCGCAACTACATCGGTGTGCTCACCTCCGTCAATTGCTCGGCCACGGCGGCGCGGGCGATTGCTGACCACTTCCGGCGCGACATCCGGCCTGAATCCCTGGCGGCCTTCCCCAACGTCGACGGCGTGGTCGCGCTGACCCACGGCATGGGCTGCGCCACCGCCAGCGACGGTGAGGAGCTGCAGGTGCTGCGCCGCACCCTGGGTGGCTACGCCCGGCATGCCAACTTTGCGGCGGTGCTGGTGGTGGGCCTGGGCTGCGAGACCAACCAGATCCAGGGCCTGATCGCGCAGGAGGGCCTGCAAGAGGGCGCCCGCCTGGTGGCCTTCAACATCCAGGACAGCGGCGGCACGGCGCAGACCGTCAAGCGCGGCATTGCCGAGATCGAGCGCCTGCTGCCCGAGGCCAATGCGGTGCGGCGCCAGCCGGTGCCGGCCAGCCATCTGGTGGTGGGCCTGCAGTGCGGTGGGTCGGATGGCTACTCGGGCATCAGCGCCAACCCGGCGCTGGGCGCGGCGGTAGACCGGCTGGTGCGCCATGGCGGCACCGCCATCCTGAGCGAGACGCCCGAGATCTACGGCGGTGAGCACCTGCTCACCCGCCGCGCCGCCAGCCCGGCCGTGGCCGAGAAACTGCTGGCCCGCATCCGCTGGTGGGAGGCCTACACCGCGCGCAATGCGATGTCCTTGGACAACAACCCGTCGGCCGGCAACAAGGCCGGCGGGCTGACCACCATCCTGGAGAAATCGCTCGGCGCGATCGCCAAGAGTGGCACCACCCGGCTGGTGGATGTCTACGAATTTGCGCAGCCCATCCGCGCCCACGGCTTTGTGTTCATGGATTCACCCGGCTACGACCCGGTCTCGGCCACTGGCCAGGTGGCGGCCGGCGCCAACCTGATCTGCTTCACCACCGGGCGCGGATCGGCCTATGGCTGCGCGCCCAGCCCGTCGCTCAAGCTGGCCACCAACAGCGCGCTGTGGCAGCGCCAGCAAGAGGACATGGACATCAACTGCGGCAGCATCGTCGATGGCAGCGAGACGGTGGATGCGGTGGGCGAGCGGATCTTCCAGATGATGCTGGCCACCGCCTCGGGCCGCGCCACCCAGAGCGAGTTGCATGGCTATGGCCAGAACGAGTTCGTGCCCTGGCAACTGGGGGCGGTGATGTAGCGCGGCGGGGCGGGGCGGGCGACGGCCGGGGCGGTGCAGCCTCAGGCCGCATTGCGCACGTAGATGTCGGTGTCCGGCAGCAGGCCGCGCAGGGCTGCGAAAGCCGCTTCGGCCAGGGCCGCACCGCCGCAGCGCAAGGCACCGGACAGCACCAGATCCACTTCGCCGGGCAACACCGACAGGCGCAGCACCTGCCCGGCGCCGGCATCGGCATTGCGGGCGTCGGCGGTGAAGCCCAGTGCCGGGCCCAGGGCGGCCATCACGCGCTGCACCGCCGGCGGGCTGCCATGCAACTCGGGCGCCAGACAGGCCTCGCCCAGCACCGCGCGGCACACCGGGGCGCCGCTGTCATGCAGGCAAGATCCGCAGCCCGATGGCGGCGCCACCGGGTGCAGCGTGATGGTCTTGATGGCGTGGCCCATGGCCAGCATGGTGCCCCAAACCCTGCGTGGCGCTTTGATCAGGATCAACTTGATCCGCATCAAGCTGGAGAAGGCGTGGTCGATCCCGCTCAGCGGGCCCCCAGCGCCGTGGCCAGCGCCTCCAGGCTGGGCGCCTGCAGGTCGAACACCGTGTCGCCCACCGGCTCCATCGCGCCGTCCGGGCCGTTCTCGGCCGGGCGCGGGACATAGGCCACGCGCAGGCCGGCCGCCTGTGCGGCGGCCAGGTCGGACGGGTGCGCCGCCACCATCATCAGCTGCGCCGGCGCCAGGCCCAGCAGGCGCGCGGCGCCGAGGTAGACCTCGGGGTCGGGCTTGTAGTGGCCGAACAGTTCGGCCGACAGCACGCAATCCCAGGGCAGGCCGGCGGCCTTGGCCATGTTCACCAGCAGCGAGACATTGCCGTTGGACAGCGTGGCCAGGGTGTAGCGACGGCGCAGCCGGGTCAGGCCGGCCACGCTGTCGGGCCAGGGCGCCAGGCGGTGCCAGGCGCGGTTCAGCTGCTCGCGCTCGGCCTGGTCCAGCGCCGCCAGCCCGAAGCGGGGCAGCAGGCTGTCCAGGATCTGGCGGTGCAGGGTATCGATATGCGCCCACGGCATCTCGCCGCGCCGCACCCGGTCCATCGCCGGCTTGTAGCCGGCGCGCCAGGCGTCGGCCAGGGCCGGCCAGTCGGCGGCCAGGCCCAGGCGCGCCTGCAGGGCCTGGCCCTCGCGGATCAGCGAGCCACGCCAATCCACTACGGTGCCGAAGATGTCGAAGCACAGGGCGCGCAAGTCTTGCAGGTCGGATGGCATGTCGGATTGGGCGGGTGGTGGTTTGTCACCGATGATGCCGCAGCGGCGGCCAGCGGCGCCGCTGCCCCACCCTGGAGAGCCCGATGTCGAGCCTGCCCACGCCAGCCCCACCCCGGCCATTGCCCGACCTGCTGGCCGCGGTGCGGGCCTGCACGCTGTGCGCCGCGCAGTTGCCGGCCGGCCCGCGGCCGGTGCTGCAGGCCGCTGCCACGGCGCGCATCCTGATCGCCGGCCAGGCGCCCGGACGCAAGGTGCATGCCAGTGGCCGGCCCTTCGACGATGCCAGCGGCGAACGGCTGCGCGCCTGGATGGGCATCTCCCCGGCGGTGTTCTATGACCCGGCCCAGGTGGCGATCCTGCCCATGGGTTTTTGCTACCCGGGCAGCGGCACGGCAGGCGATCTGCCACCCCGGCCCGAATGCGCGCCACAGTGGCGTGGCGCGCTGCTGGCGGCCTTGCCCGGCATCGCACTGACCCTGTTGATCGGCCAATATGCCCAGGCCTGGCATCTGCCGGCCAGCAGCGACGGCGTGACCGAGCGGGTGCTGGGCTGGCGCAGCCATGGGCCGGCCTTGCTGCCCTTGCCCCACCCCAGCCCGCGCAACAACCGCTGGCTGCTGCGCAACCCCTGGTTTGCCGCCGAGTTGCTGCCGGTGCTGCAGCAACGCGTGCAGCGGGCCCTGGCGCGGGGCTGATCGGGGTGGCTGCGGCGCAGCGAAGGGCTGCGTCTGGCATGATGCAATCGATCCCAATCCTGCGTGGGTGCGGCCTGCCTGACGGGCCCATCCGATCCCCCGATGGCGCGCAAAACCAACCCTGCCCCCAGCCCTGTCACTACAGCTACCGCGCCAATGGCCGCGCCGGCACGCAATGCACCGGTCCAAATGGCCGACATCGCCCGCCTGGCCGGAGTTTCAGTGTCCACCGTGTCGCGGGCGCTGAGCGACAGCCTGCTGGTCAACGCCGAAACCCGCGCCCGGGTGGCCGAGCTGGCCCGGTCCTTGAACTACAGCATCAACATCGGTGCGCAGAACCTGCGCCTGAAGCACAACAACACCGTGGCGGTGATCGTGCCCTACGAGGCCGACACCCGCCAGCACCTGTCTGACCCCTTCTTCCTCAGCCTGATCGGCAGCCTGGCCGACGCGCTGACCGAACGCGGCCACGACATGCTGCTGACCCGGGTGGACGCCGGCCGGCTGGACCAGGCCGCCCAGGTTTTCCACACCGGCCGGGCGATGGGCATCGTGCTGGTGGGCCAATGGCACCACCATGACCAGTTGAACCAGATGGCGGTGCGCGGCGTGCCGTTTGTGGTCTGGGGCGCGCAACTGCCGCAGCAGTTGTATGCCACGGTGGGCGGCGACAACCTGGCTGGCGGTCGGCTGGCCACCGCCCATTTGCTGGCCCAGGGCGCGCGGCGCATCGTCTTCCTGGGTGATCCCGAACTGCCCGAGGCCGCGCTGCGGCTGCAGGGCTATCTGCAGGCCCATGCCGAGGCTGGCCTCAAGCCGGACCCGCGCCTGCAGCGGCCGGTGCCCTTTGTGCCCGAGCGGGTGGCGCCTGAGCTGGACGCGCTGCAGCGCCAGCAGATCGGCTTTGATGCGGTCTTTGCGGTCAGTGACCTGCTGGCCATGGCGGCGATCAGCGCGCTGCGCCAGCAGGGCCGTGGAGTGCCCGAGGACGTGCTGGTGGCCGGCTATGACGACATCACGCTGGCCGAGCATTTCATCCCGGCGCTGACCACCGTGTCCCAGCCGATCAGCGAGGCCGGGCGGATGCTGGTGGAGCTGCTGCTGGCGCAACTGGCCGGCGAGCGGCTGGCCTCGCGCCTGCTGACCACCGCGCTGGTGGTGCGCAAGAGCAGCCAGCGCTGAAGGAGGCGCCGGCCGGCCGGCTGGCCTGCCACTCACAGCAGCGTGTGGGCGCCTTGGCTGGCCTGGCAGACAAACACCGTGCCGGGCTGGCCGTTGGGGGCGCGGTAGAGGCGGGCCACGGCGGCTTGCACTGCGGGCACATGCCGGATCGGCAGCAGCGCCACCACGCAACCCCCGAATCCGCCACCGGTCATGCGCGCGCCGCCGAGCGTGCCGCTTGTTGTGCCACCCGTTCCGGCAATTGCCCGCTGCAAGATCTCGACCAGACTGTCGATGGCCGGCACGCTGATCTCGAAATCGTCGCGCATCGAGGCCTGGGACGCGGCCATCAAGCGGCCCATCGCGGCCAGGTCGCCGACGGCCAGTGCGTCGGCGGCGTCCAGCGTGCGCTGGTTTTCGGTGACCACATGGCGGGCGCGGCGCAGCGCTACCGGGTCCAGGCTGCGGCCGTGGCTGGCAAGCCGGGCGGCGCTCACATCGCGCAGCGCCGGCACGCCAAAGTGCGCGGCGGCGGCCTCGCATTGCTGGCGGCGCAGGTTGTAGGCGCTGCCCACCAGGCCGCGCTGCACATGCGAGTGCACGACCATCACCGCCATCTCGGCGGGCAGCGCCACCGGCCGGGCGGCCAGGCTGCGGCAGTCGATCAGCAGGGCCTGGCCGGCCTGGCCGCAGGCCGAGATCAGCGGGTCCATGATGCCGCACTGGCAGCCGACAAACTGGTTCTCGGCGCGCTGCGCCAGTTGGGCCAGCGCGGTGGGCCCCAGCGCCTGCAGGCCATCTTGCTGCTTGAAGGCCTGGGCCACCGCCACCTCCAGCGCCGCCGACGATGACAGCCCGGCGCCGCGCGGCACGTTGCCGGCAATTGCCAGATCGGCGCCGCGCAGGTGGGCACCGGTGGCCAGCAGCGCCTGCACCACGCCGCGCACATAGTGGGCCCAGGGCGCGGTCGGGCTGGGCGTGATGGGCAAGTCCAGGCTGAAGGCATCGCGGGCGTCGCCCAGGTCGGTGGCCAGCACCCGCACCTGCCGGTCGTCGCGCGGCCGGCTGGCCACCAGGGTGTGGAAGTTGATCGCGCAGGGCAGCACAAAGCCATCGTTGTAGTCGGTGTGCTCACCGATCAGGTTGACCCGGCCCGGCGCCATCACCACCTGGCTGGCGCTGGCGCCGAAGCCGGCCTGGAAGGACGCCAACAGGCGCGGCAAGAGGGGCGACGTCATGCTGGGGAAGTCAGGCGGCCCGGTAATGGCGATCACCGGCCGCGCGCAATCGGGCGGCGGCTTGCTCGGGGGTGATGTCGCGCTGGGCCTCGGCCAGCATCTCGTAGCCGACCATGAACTTGCGCACCGTGGCCGAGCGCAGCAGCGGCGGGTAGAAATGGGCGTGGAGTTGCCAATGAGCCCAGGGATCCCCAGGCGCCGCGTCGGTGCTGCTGTCGGTGCTGCTGTCGGTGCTGCCTGCAGGCTCGAAAGGCGCGCCATGCCAGCCCATCGAGTAGGGAAAAGCGGTGTTGAACAGGTTGTCGTAGCGGATGGTCAGGCCGCGCAGCGCCAGCGCCAGGTCGTCGCGCTGCGCCGCTGTGAGCTGCGGCAGGCGCTGCACCGCAAAGCGTGGCAGCAGCAGGGTCTCGAAGGGCCAGGTGGCCCAGAAGGGCACCAGCACCAGCCAGTGCGCGGTGGCCAGCACCAGCCGCTGGCCGCTGGCCGCCTCACGCTCGGCGCAGTCCAGCAGCAAGGGCCGGCCGTGTTGTTGCAGCCAGCGGCGCTGGTGGTCGTCCTCGGTGGCCGCCTCATGGGGCAGGTGGTCGGCGGCCCAGACCTGGCCATGGGGATGGGGGTTGCTGCAGCCCATCATCGCGCCCTTGTTCTCGAACACCTGCACCCAGCGGTAGCGCTGGCCCAGCTCGGCGGTCTGGGCGCACCAGGTATCGACCACGCCGCGCAGCGCGGGCAGCGCCAGCTCGGGCAGGCTCTTGCTGTGGTCGGGCGAGAAGCAGATCACCCGGCTGGTGCCGCGGGCCGGCTGGATCTGCAGCAGCGGGTCGGTGGCATCCTGGCCGGCCGGCAGCTCGGGCAGGTCCTGCATCAGCGCGGCAAAGTCGTTGGTGAAGACGAAGCAGCCGCTGTAGTCGGGGTTGCGCTCGCCGGTGACGCGGGCATTGCCGGGGCAGAGGTAGCAGCCGGCGTCGAAGGCCGGCCGTGCGGCATCGTCGGCCGGCTCTTGCTGGCCCAGCCAGGGCCGCAGGTTGCGCTGCGGCGACACCAGCACCCATTGGCCGTTGAGCGGGTTGAGGCGGCGGTGCGAATGCTCGGCCGCATCGAACAGCGCTGGGGTGGCGTCGGCCGTCACAGTTTTTGCAAATGCACGATGTGGGCGACCTCGGCCTTGGTGCGGGGCATGGCCAGGCCGGCCTGGGCCAACCAGGCGCCGTCCATCACCAGGCCGGCCGGGCTGTTGATCGCGTCCAGCGCCGCAGCGCTTTGCCAGTGCGCAGGCTGCGCACCGGCCGAGACCTGCGTGATGCGGTAGCGCGCGCCGTGGTCCAGCATCGGCAGCCGCAGCAGTGGCGTGTAGCGGTGGCTGGTGGGGGCGATGCGGTAGGTGAGCAGCAGCAACTGGTCAGCATCAGCGTCGCCATGGGCCTGCCAGACGATGCCGTCCCCGGCGTCACCGCGCCAGACCCGGCCCTGGTGCAGCAGGCCGCGCCAGCGCTTGTACAGCGCGATCCAGCCGGCCAGCTCGCTGCGCGCTGCGTCGCTCAGCCCGCGCAGGTCGAACTCCAGCCCGAAGTGCCCGGGCAGCGCCACCGCCGCCGCAAAGCCCAGGCTCTGGCTGCGGCCGGTGGTGTGGGCCGGCACGCTGCCCACATGCGCGCCCATGATCTCGGGCGGGAAGAACTGCAGAAAGCCGCGCTGGATCTCGACCCGCGACAGCGCGTCGATGCAGTCGCTCACCCAGACCCGGTGGCAGTGTTGCAGCACGCCGAAATCGATGCGGCCGCCGCCGCCCGAGCAGCTCTCGATCTCGACCTGCGGGTGGGCCGCGCGCAGCCGCGCCATCAGCGCATAGGCCGCGTGCACCTGGGCCCGGTAGCCGGCGCTGCCGTCGGCCAGGCCGGCGCTGCTGAGGTCGCGGTTCAAGTCCCACTTCAAGTAGCCGATGGCGTGGGCCGAGAGCAGCGCGCTGATCTTGTCGAACAAATAAGTCGAGGCCTCGGGCCGCGAGATGTCGAGCACCAACTGGTTGCGCGCGGTGATCAAAGGCCGGCCGGCCAGTTGCAGCGCCCAATCCGGATGGGCGCGGTAGAGCTCGCTGTCGGGGTTGACCATTTCGGGCTCGACCCACAGGCCGAACGCCAGCCCCAGGCCGGTGACATGGCTCACCAACGGGCCCAGGCCCTGCGGGAACTTGGCCTCGTCGGGCCACCAGTCGCCCAGCGCGGCGCGGTCATGCTGGCGGCCGTGGAACCAGCCGTCGTCCACCACAAAGCGCTCGACGCCCACGGCCGCCGCCGCGTCGGCCAGCGCCATCACCTTGTCGGGTTGCAGGTCGAAGTAAAAGCCCTCCCAGGTGTTGAGGTGCACCGGGCGCGGGCGCATCGCGCCACCCGGCCAGGCCATGCGGGCGCGCAGCGCGGCATGGAAGTTGGCAGCCAGGCCGTCCAGGCCGGCCTGGCTGCAACTGGCGATCAATTCAGGCGTCTGCACCTGGGCGCCCGGGGCCAGGCGCAACTCACCCGGCGCCAGCCATTCGCCCATCTGCCATTGGTATTGCGCATCGGCCAGCCATTCGATGGTCTGCTGGGAGTTGCCCGACCAGGCCAGGTGGGCGCCGAACACCAGGCCGGCATCGCCGGTAGCACCGGGGGTGGTGACCACCGCCGCCGGAAAACAATCCTGGCTGGTGCGGCCGCGCCGGTTCTCGCGCCGCCAGGGGCTGCGGGTCAGCGGGTCGGTCACCGCCATGAACTCCTGCATGTGCTGGCCGGCAAAGCTGCGCACCGTGTCGCAGCGGCCGGGCAACGGCAGGGTGCCTGCTGCCAGCCATTGCACGTCCAGCACGTTGCTGCCCAGGTTGCGCAGCGTGCTGCGCAGCGTCAGCACGTCGCTGGTCTCATCGAGCGCCAGCGTGATGTCCAGGGCCAGCTCGGCCACGCTGTCCACCAGTTGCAGGCAGACCGCGCGGCCGGCTGCCAGCCACTGCACGCTGCAGCCGGTGAAGGCCTGGGCAAACTGCTGGCCGGCCCGGTGCGCCAGTAGCGCGCTCTGACCGAACCAGCCCACGCCGAAGGTGGGCGCGATGGTCAGCGGCTGGTCGAAATCGAGCATGAAGCTGGGCAGCGGCCGGCCATCGCGCAGCGCCGGGCCGGGCGTGCACCCATCCGGCAGGCGCGGGCCCCAGTAGCGCCAGATCGGCGCCTCGTCGGCATGGTGCTCCAGCACCACGCTGCTGCGGCGGCTGTGCAGGATGAGGAATTCGGCGGGTGCCGAAGGCAGGGTGGGTGGTCTCATCGCGGGGCGGCTGGGGAGTTGGCCGGGATTGTCTTGCTGATAATATTAGCAACTAAGGGTGATAACCCGCAGGCATGGCCGCCGGAGGCTGGGCGCCGGATTTGGGTAGCGTCAGGCCGGCGCCACGCTGCTGCGTTCGACCAGCGGGCAATCGATCTTGACAAGCTGCCGGCGGCTGGGGTGGGCATCGTCGGGCTGGTCCGCCTGGGCCACCAGCGCCAGCAGGGCCTCCACTGCGGTGCGGCCCATCTCGTAGTTGGGCAGCAGCATGGTGGTCAGCGGCGGGTGGGTGTGGCGGGCGATCTCCTGGTCGTCATAGCCGATCAGGGCCACCTCCTGGGGCACCCGCTTGCCGAGCTGCTTGAGCGCCTCCAGCGCGCCCAAGGCCATCAAATCGTTGGCGCAGAAGATCGCGCTGGGCGGGCGCGGCAGGGCCATCAACTGCAGCGTGGCGTCGAAGCCGGTGCCGGCCATCCAGTCGCCGTCGCGCACCAGCGTGGCGTCGAAGGGCAGGTCGGCGGTGGCCAGGGCCCGCCGGTAGCCCTTGAAGCGGTCGTGCGCGGCCTCCATCCAGGGCTCGCCGTTGATGAAGCCGATGCGCTGGTGGCCGGCCGCGATCAGGCGGTCGGTGGCAGCGTGGCCGCCCGCCACTTCGCCCGGCACGATGGTGGGCACCCGGGCGTTCTCATCATGGCAGTTGAGCATCACCGTGGGCACGCCGCGCAGAGCCTGCGGCAGCGTGGCGCTGCGGGTGAAGATGGTGGAGTAGACGATGCCCAGCAGCGCCGGGTGGGCGGTGAACGCGGCAATCGCCGCTGCCTCTTGCTCGGGGTTGCCGCGGGTCACGGCCACTTGCAGCACGCAGCCTTGCTGCCAGGCGGCGTCGCGGGCGCCGTCAACGCTGACCACCGGGTGCGGGCTGGTGGAGATCTCGTCCACCAGGTAGCCGATCAGGTTGCGTTGCGGGCGGTGGGCGGCGCTGTCAGGCGTGGCAACCCGGCCCGCCACCGGGGCATCGCGCCGGGGCAGGCGGTAGCCCAGCTTGCTGGCGGCGGCCTGCACCCGGCTGCGGGTGGCTACTGAGAGGCGCGCGCCGCTCATCTGGTTGAGCACCATCGAGACCGTGGACTGCGACACCCCGGCGGCCTGGGCCACGTCGGTCATGGTGGGGCGCTGGGGCGGGCTGGGGTGGGTGGCGGGGCGGCGGCTGGGCACGGCGTTGGCTTGCGGTGAGGTGCGTGGCGGCAGGGTAGGGGGTGGCGGGTGGGGCAGCGCGCCCAGGCTTGACGGCATCACCTTATCAGTGATTGCCCGCTGTTCGAAGCGCCTCGAACGCTAATATTATTAGCAATGCATCCAAGCACAGCAAGCACCGGCCCGCTGGCGCCGCCCCCCGGCCGCGTCAGCCGGTGGCGGCTGCCCGGCCGCGAGGCCACCACCGCCTGGTTGATGCTGCTGCCCGCCGTGCTGGGGTTGCTGCTGTTTTACGGCTGGCCGGCGCTGCGCGCGCTGCAGATCAGCTTCACCGACTGGAACCTGCTGCGCCCGGCCCACGATGTGGGCTGGGCCAACTACGCCCGGCTGTGGGACGACGACCGTTTCTGGCGCGGGCTGCGGCTCTCAGGCGCCTATGTGCTGCTCAACATCCCGCTGCAGACGGTGTTGGGCCTGTTTCTGGCGGTGATGATGGACCGGCTGACGCGCTCGCTGTTTGTCAAGGCGGTGGTGCTGCTGCCCTATTTGCTGAGCAATGTGCTGGTGGCGCTGATCTGGCTGTGGCTGCTGGACCCGGTGCTGGGCGCGGTGAACCACGGGCTGGCGGCGCTGGGGGCCAGCCGCCAAGGCTTTTTTGCCGAGCCCGACCAGGCCCTGATCACGGTGGCAGCCGTCAATGTCTGGCGCCACATGGGGCTGGTGGCGATGCTGTTCCTGGCCGGGCTGCAGAACATCCCGCGCAGCCTGTACGAGGCCGCTGCGCTGGACGGCGCCAGCGAGTGGCTGGCGTTCCGCCGCATCACGCTGCCGCTGCTGCGGCCGGTGATGGTGTTTGTGTTGGTCACCAGCGTCACCGGCTCGTTCCAGATATTTGACACCGTGGCCGTCACCACCCAGGGCGGGCCGGCCGGTGCCACCCAGGTGATCGTGCAGTACATCGTGCAGAACGCCTTCGGCTATCTGAAGATGGGCTATGCGTCGGCGATGGCCATGGTGCTGTGCGGGATCATGCTGGCCTACACCGTGCTGCAGATGCGGCTGATGCGGGCTGACCACAGCGATCTCGGATGACAGCCCGCCGCCCCACCAAGCCCCCCTGGGGCCGCTGGCTGGCCTGGGCGCTGCTGGCGCTGATGCTGGGCATCACGCTGGCGCCGCTGTGGGGGGCGCTCAAGACGGCGCTGGAGCACCCGCGCGCGCTGCTGGCGCATTCGGCCGGCTGGCTGCCGGGTGAGCCCACGCTGCTCAACTTCCAGCGCGTGCTGGGCGGGCTGGGCGTGCAGGACAGTGTGGCGCTGGGCGGCTCGGGCGCCGAGGTCAACTTCTTGCGGGCGCTGGGAAACTCGCTGCTGTTCACCGCGCTGGTGGTGCTGCTGCAGACCGCCAACAGCGCGATGGCGGCCTATGCCTTTGCGCGTTTGAAGTTCCCGGGCAAGCGGCCGCTGTTTGCGGCGGTGATCGCCTCGATGATGCTGCCGGGGGTGGTGCTGTTCATCCCCAACTTCATCCTCATCAAGCAGCTCGGCTGGCTCAACAGCATGGCCGGCATGGTGGCGCCGTTTGCGCTGATCTCGGGTTTTTCGATCTTTTTCCTGCGCCAGTGCTTCCTGGCGCTGCCGCGCGACATTGAAGAAGCCGCGCGGCTGGACGGCGCCACGCCCTGGTGCATCTTCCACCGCATCGTGTTGCCCTTGAGCAGCACCCCGCTGGCCACGGTGGCACTGCTGTCGGGCATCGCCGCCTGGAACGAGTTTTTCTGGCCCTTCATCGTCGCACCGGGCGAGGACAGCCAGGTGCTGCCGGTGGCCTTGCAGGCCTTCAAATCACAGACCCCGCAGGGCCAGCCCGACTGGACCGGGCTGATGGCCGCCGCCACCCTCACACTGCTGCCCACCTTGGTGTTGCTGGCGGTGCTGGGCCGGCGGGTGGTGGAGGCTGTGCAGTACAGCGGCGGCAAATGAGC
>JANLZT010000095.1:0-9130 GCA_031366465.1 Betaproteobacteria bacterium
GCGCGAGCAGGCGCGCACGGCCACGCACCTCAGCGTCATCGAGCGGCCAGATCTCGAAGTCGGTATCGACCAGGCACAGCTCGCGCTCGCGATGTCGCCAGGCCTGGGCCAGGCTGCGTCGCACGGCGTGGGTGAACTCGCTGCGGCCGTCGATCAGTGCGCCGCGGTCGGCGTTGGCGGTGGCGTCATGCATGGTCATGCGCTGGTGTCTTTCGGGGGTGAGTGAGCGGCGGCGTGCAGCCAGCCGGCCAGCCGCCATTCTGCAATCAACGCGCGTGCGCTTCCACTCAGGCGTTGCAGCTCGGCGGCGGGCAGCGCGCGCGCGTTGGCCAGGCGACGCATCAGCGTGGCGTCGCGGCCGCCGGCGCGAAACGATTCGCCGTTGATGAAGACCTGCCGATCGTCGTAGGCCATGCGCGTGCAGCGGTCGAGCACGACACCGGCTCCCGCGCCCAACGCAGTGCCGCGATCGGCATCGAACCACACCTGCGGCTTGGGCTCGGTGAGCCATTCGCCGAGCGCCCGCGCCACGGCGCCGGGCTCGCTGATGGCACGCATCAGCGCATCCTGCGCAAAGCTGTGCAGCGCCGCGGGCACGGCGCCCGGCTGTGCGGTCGCCGCCTGCGCAGCGTCGCGGTAGCGTGCAGAGGGGCCATCACCGCTGTTGTCGGCCAGGCGCTCGAGCAGCACGCGCGCCAGTTCGGCCTGCGTCGGCGCGCGAAAGCCGATCGACGCCGTCAGGCAATCGGCCCCCACCGCCGTACCGTCGTGCGCCCAGCCCGGCGGCAGATAAAGCATGTCGCCGGCCTCGAGCAGCTGCGACTCGGTGGGCTCGAAGCGCGACAACATCTTCAGCGGCACATCGCTGCGCAGCAGCGGCCGCGCGCACCGGCCCCAGCGCCAACGCCGCTGCCCCGACAGCTGCAGCAGGAAGACATCGTAGGAATCGAGGTGCGGGCCGACGCCGCCGCCGTCGCTGGCGTAGGAGATCATCAGATCGTCCAGCCGGGCCTCGGGCATGAAACGGAAGCGCCGCAGCATCTCGTGGGCCGGCTGCCAGTGCAGGTCCAGCCCCTGCACCAGCAAGGTCCAATCGGCCTGCTTGAGCGGCGGCAGGGCGCGCCGAGTCAGGGGCCCGTGGCGCAGGCGCCAGGCACCGCCGAAGCGGCTGAGCAGGCGCGACTCCACGCCGTCAACCGAGGCCAGGTCAAACAACGCGCTGCGGCTGATCGGTGGCTGCACGCCAGGCCAGGCCTGGCGCACGAGCAAGGGCTTCTTCTGCCAGTGGCGGCGCATGAACTGCACTGGCGATAGGCCGCCGAGCAGGGGCAGGGCTAGTCGGACATCCATGGCCCGGATTGTGGCCCGCGCCAGGCTGCCGCGACACCGGCCCAGCGGCCGGCGGACGGCGCCGCCGCCCTGGTCCTATGCGATCATCCAACCCATGTTGATCCACGCACCCTGCGTCGTCAGCCTGACCTGGCACCTGGCCGATGCCCAGGGCCAGGCCATCGACGACTTGACCGAACCGCTGGAGTTCTTCTTCGGCGGCGATGATCTGCTGCCCACGCTGGCGGCACCCTCGGGCAGGCCGTCGAACTGCATGCCCTCCTCGATGTGCTCGGGCAACAGCGAGCGCGCCTCGAAGCACACCAGCTCGGCCCGGTAGTCGCCAAAGCCTTGTTCGGGCTCCAGCCGCAGGTCCACCTCAAAGCCTTTTTGCTGGCCGGCCAGGGCCTCCTCCAGCTTGGGCAGCAGGTCATCGCCGCCGTAGAAAAATTCCAGCGCTTCGGTCAGGTCGTCGATGGCCTGGCCCTGGGCATCGGCCAAATGCCAGGTCAGGCTGACGACGCAAGGGGCGTGTATCAACATGGCCGAATGATCGCATAGGCCTTCTGCGGCTTGCCGCCAGACGGTCTGCCTGCGGGAGGGCCGGCAGCCGCGCCAGGGCCACAATCCGGCGATGGATACCCAGCTTCCGACACCGCTGCTCGCGGGCCTTTCGCCAGCCGCTTTCATGCGCCGGCACTGGCAAAAAAAACCCTTGCTGATCCGCCAGGCCTGGCCCGGTGTGCAGGCACCGATCAGCCGCACGGCCTTGTTCGATCTGGCGGCAGCCGACGGCGTCGAATCCCGTTTGCTGACGCGCTTTGACGGCGCCTGGCGGCTGCGCCACGGGCCGCTGCCCAGACGCGCCTTGCCGCCGCTCAAAAAACCCGACTGGACCTTGTTGGTGCAGGGCCTGGACCTGCATTGGCAGCCGGCCCACCAGATGCTGCAGCGCTTTCGCTTTGTGCCCGAGGTGCGGCTGGACGATCTGATGCTCTCCTACGCCAGCGACGGCGGCGGCGTCGGCCCCCACCTCGACTCTTACGACGTGTTCCTGCTGCAGGTGCAGGGCCAGCGGCGCTGGCGCATCGGCCCAGTGGCTGATCGCAGCCTGGTGCCGGGCTTGCCGGTGCGCATCCTGGCCAACTTCCAGCCGACCGAAGAATGGCTGTTGGAGCCCGGCGACATGCTCTACCTGCCGCCGCTGTGGGGCCACGACGGCGTCGCGCTGGGCGAATGCATGACCTGCTCGATCGGTTTTCGCGCGGCCTCGGCCGGCACGCTGGCGCAGGAGCTGCTGCACCAGTTGGCCGACAACCTGGATCTGCCTGACCGTGATCGCCTCTACCGCGATCACGCCCAAGCCGCCACCGACCAGCCGGGCCGGCTGCCCGCGCGCCTGGCTGAGTTTGCGCGCCGCTCGCTGACGCGGGCGCTGCAAGACCCGCTGGCGCTGGACCACGCCCTGGGCATGCTGATGACCGAGCCCAAGCCGCGGGTCTGGTTCGAGGCCGGCACTGCGCGGGCGGCGGACCCTGGCCAGGGCCTGGCATTGGACCGCCGCAGTCGCATGCTCTACGACGACCAGCATGTGTTCATCAACGGCGAGGCCTTCCGTGCCAGCGGCCGCGACGCCGCCTTGATGCACAGCCTGGCCGATCAACGCCGGCTGAGCGCCACTGAGTTGCGCCGGCTCAGCCCGCCGGCCCGTGCCTTGCTGGCCGATTGGCTGGCGGCGGGCTGGTTGCAGCCCACGTCAGTCCAGGCTTGAGCAAGGCGCTCCCCATGGCATCCGAGCCGGCGGCAGCAGATGTCCCCGATCCGCCGATTCAAGGCGCGATGGCCTGCCGCGACGCACTGCGCACGCTGCTGGTCGGACTGGCCGCACCGCCGTCTGCCGCAAGCCAGGCCGACCCACCGGCCCGGCCTGGCCAAGTGGTCTGCCTCGATCACCACTTTGCCGATTGGCCCTTCGACGATCCCGCCGTTCAGCAAGCCTTGGCGGTCTGGCTGCGCGGCCCGGGCCGACGGCTGCAGTTGATCGGCGTCGACTTTGAGACCACCGCGCATGACCTGCCGCGCTTCTCGCGCTGGCGGCGCGACTTTGCCCACCGCATCGATGCCTGGTGCCCGGTAGACGGCGACCTGCCCATAGCCCTGCGCGGGCTGTTGATTGGCAGCCTGGCCTGGCAGCGGCTGGACCGGCCGCAGCCCCAACTTCGCCGCATCACCAATCTGGTGCGGGTGGCCGGATGGCAGGCTGACATTGCAGACTTTTTGCAACGCTGCGCTCCAACTTGGCCGGTGACGACTTTGGGTTTATAGGTGCCTTCCCTAGGTTTGCTATAATTTTGGGCTGGGCTTGGAAGGGCTCGAGCTTTCCAGGTCTGGTTTCTTGACAAATCAGTTATGACTGAAATTGTCAGATCCCCCCGTACCGGTATTCGTTGATCGACACTTTTCACTGAGGACACAAATGAACAAGTCGCTACTGTTGGCTACCCTGATCGCAGCCGCCGCCCTGACCGCCTGCGGCAAGAAGGAAGAAGTTGCCGCCACCATGTCCGCGCCGGTGGCCGCTGCCGCTTCGTCGGTGGCTGCCGCTGCTTCGACAATGGCCGATGCCGCGTCGTCGGCCGCTGCGACGATGGACAACGCCGCTTCGTCGGCTGCCGGCGCTGCTGCCAACGCTGCGGCGACCGCCGCTGCCGCTGCCGCCACGATGGCCGCCAGCAAGTAATCGGTCATCCGCGACCGGTTTAAGAGAAAGCCGCCTTCGGGCGGCTTTTTTGTGGGCGCCTCGGTCGGGCTACCGGCGTTTCAGCCCCGGCTGGCCGCTGCGGCGGGCCCGGCTGCTGGCGCCGGCGCCGGCAACGGGCTGGACACGGTGGGCGTGGCGCCAGATGGCGCTGCTGGCGCCGCCACGGCAGGCGTCGGCCGGACATACACCGACCACATGAAGGCGCCCGCTGCCGCTGCCGCCACCGCTGCCACCGCCAGCCATCCCAGCAGCCAGCGCAGCGCATGGCTGCGCTCGGTGGCCTTGGCCGGCGCAGCGGGCTCGGCGCCGGCCCTGCTGGCAGGGCGGATTGCCGGGCTGTCGGCACGACGCAAGGCGGTGGCGGCCGAGGGCTCGATGGGCCGCTGCTGCCCGTCGCCCGCCAGCGCCGCTGCGGCTGACGACGTGGCGGCTGACCCCAGACGGGGCCGCGGCGGCGCTGGCGGCACGGCGCGCTTGGCCGGCACCTCTGGCATCGCCTGCGGGCCGGCCGGTGGCTCGGCGGGCACACGCGCTGCGGCCACCGGCATGCTGAATCCTGCCGACGGCACATCCAGGCCCAGGCCTTGGCGCAAGGCCGCCACCGACTGCGTGCGCTCACTGGGCTGGATCTGCAGGCCGGCATCGATGGCCGACAGGAAAGCCTCGGAGTAGCTGCCGGCAGCGCTGCGCACCAGCGGCACGTAGTTGTCGCGCACCGTGCGGCCCACCGACACCGGCGGTTTGCGGCCGGTGACTGCGGTGTAGACCACCGCGCACAGGGCGTACACATCGGTCCACGGGCCCTGGCGCAGGCCGGGCGCCTCGGCGTATTGCTCGACCGGTGCAAAGCCGGGTTTGAGGATCGCGGTCAAGGCCTGGGTGGCGTCACCGATCACCTGCCGCGCCGCGCCAAAATCGAGCAGCAAGGGGCGGCCGCTGCCCGTCAGCAGCAGGATATTGTCCGGGGCGATGTCGCGGTGCAGGAAGTGGTCAGCGTGGATCACCCCCAGCGCCTCGGTCAGCGCGCCCAGGAAGGCCAGCAGCCAACGCTCGTCGGGCGGGCCGCCCAGCTTGATGAGGGTGTCCTTGAGGGTGGCGCCCTCGTAGAAGGGCATCACCATGTAGGCGGTGCCATTGGCCTGCCAGAAGCGGTAGACCTTGACCAGCGACGGGTGGTCGAACTTGGCCAGCAGTCGGGCCTCGTTGATGAAGCTGATCAGGCCGGCCCCGAACACCGCCCGGTTGCGCTCGGAGCTGAACTGCATCTGCAGCCCCTCGGTGCGGGTGGCCAGTGCGGCGGGCATGTACTCCTTGATCGCCACCTCGCGCCGCAGGGTGTGGTCGTGGGCCAGGTAGACCACGCCAAAGCCGCCTTCACCCAGCACCCGTACCACCTCGAACTCGGCCAGCTGGGTGCCCAGCGGCAGTGCATTGCCGGGCGTCGCGGGGCTGGGCGCAGCGGCCTGTGCTGCCTCGCCCTGGTAGCGCTGGGTGGGTTCGTAGTGCTGGGTGGGTTCGTAGCGCTGGGTGGGCTCGTAGCGTTGGGTGGGCTCGTAGCGTTGGCCCGATTCAGACTGCGATGCCGGTGCCGGTGCCGGCGGTGCAACAGGCTCAACCCTTTGGGTGGGGGCCCAGGTTTCCGGCGGCAGGTAACGCTCGGTGGGCGGGAAGGGGTCGGCCGGCACATGCCGCTCGGTGGGCGTGTAGCGGTCCAGTGGCGACACCCGCTCGGTGGGCGCAAAACGCTCGGTGGGCAGCACCCGTTGCGTGGGCGCCCAGGCCTCAGCGGCGGGCGGCTTGGCGGGCGGTTCGGGCGATTCCGGTGGGGCGTTGGGTGGGCGGCTCATCGAGGCTGGATTCAGCGCGTGGCGGCATTGTCGCCGAGTGTGGCCGCTGCGCATCGCGCTGGCAAGCGATCTGCCGTGGCCGGCCACCCAGATCGGCGGGGTGGCTGAGGGCTGCCCGCAGCCCGGCGTGTGCGGGCTGGCTGGGTCGTGATTGGCGCGAATTGCGCACGCTCTCAACCGCTGAAGTGATGACTGCCGGTGCCGAGGGCGCCTTTGACGGGTGTGCAGGCATACACTGGATTCGGCCATTTCTATCATCTTGCTGGCGATGGTTTCCATTGCCACTTTGCCTGCGGGCCCGCCATGCGCAATCCGTTTCGACATCTGTTTGCCAGGGGCCCCGAGGCAGCTCAGGCGGCTGCACTGCAGCGCTGGGCGGCCGACCACGGCTATGCGTTTCGCAAGGTGCGCGATGCCGATGGTTGCGTGGTCGAAGGCCAATTGGGCACCCAGGGCTGGCGCCTCGAATGGGGGCAATCCCAGCGCAGCTACATCAGCGGCTGCGAATTGCGGTTGATGGCCGAGCTGGGCCTGCCGCACAACCTGATGGCCTTGGTGCTGAACCGGGTGCTGATGGCGGCGATGGAGAAAGAGGTCTACGAGCAGTACGTCAACGACGTGCAGACCCGCATCGACACCGACACACCGGCCGAGATGCGCTGGCTGGTGATGTACGGCAAGCTGTCGAATGCCGATCTCGGGACGCTCAAGGACCGTTTTGGGGTGGTCGGCAGCTTGCAACCCTGGTTGCTGCAGTGGCTGTCGCCTGCCCTGCGTGAGGCACTGGCCGGGACCATCGAGCACGTTCGGTCCGATCAGCCGGTGGTGCTGACAATTTCGCGCGGCCGGCTGACGCTGCGCACCGCGATGCCACAAGCCGATGCCGGCAAGCTGGCGCTGTGGTTTTCGGTTTTCGAGCAGGCCGTGCGTTCGGCCACCAGTGTGTCGGCCGAGTTGCAGCAGGCCGCCGCAGCCAGCGTGACCCCCCAGACCGCTGCCTTTGGCCCGAGCGAGTTCCCGCGCACCGCCGCGCCGGGTCGCGACGTCTAGTTAAACCGGCGCTGTCAGCCCGCCGGCCACACGGGCTGGTTGCCCGGGGTCGCTGGCGTTCTGGGCTTGCGGGCTTGCGGGCTTGCGTTGGCTTCGGTTCGGATGGATACTGTGTATTTGTACAGTTCTGTTCGCAACCCTGCAAGCCCCTGGCAACCCCCGTGCAGCACCATGCCCATGCCCTTTGACACGCCGCCGCCGCTGCGGCTGTTGGACCAGGTCCGCAGGCAGGTCCGCTACCTGCACTACAGCATCCGGACAGAGCAGGCCTATGTCCACTGGGTGCGGGCCTTTGTGCACTTCCATGGGCTGCGCCATCCGGCTGATCTGGGCGGGCCCGATGTCGAGGCCTTTCTGGCCTGGTTGGCGGCCGAGCGCCAGGTCTCGGCGTCCACCCACCGGCAGGCCTTGTCGGCGCTGTTGTTTCTCTACCAGAAGGTGCTGGGGCTGTCGGTGCCCTGGCTGGGCGATATCGGGCGCCCGCAGCGGCCACCGCGCTTGCCGGTGGTGTTGTCGCACGACGAGGTGGCGCGCCTGCTGGCGGCCCTGCCCGATGAACACCGGCTTTTTGCGCGCTTGCTCTATGGCACCGGCATGCGCTTGCTGGAGGGTTTGCGGCTGCGGGTCAAGGACATTGATTTTGAGCGCCGGGCCATCGTGGTGCGCGAGGGCAAGGGCGGCAAGGACCGGGTGGTGATGCTGCCGGCCTCGCTGGCGCAGCCCCTGCGCCAGCAACTGGCGGCAGCGCAGGCGCTGTGGTCGGCTGATCGCGCGGCCGGTGTGGCCGGCGTGCTGGTGCCTCATGCGCTGGACCGCAAATACCCGCGGGCACCGTTCACATGGACCTGGTTCTGGGTCTTCCCGCAGGCGCAACTGTCGGCCGATCCGCGCAGCGATGGTTTGCTGCGTCGCTACCACCTGGTTGACCAGGCCTTCCAGCGCGCCTTCAAGCGGGCGGTGCAGCAGGCCGACATCCCCAAGCCGGCCACGCCGCACACCTTGCGGCACTCCTTCGCCACCCATTTGCTGCTGGGCGGCTATGACATCCGCACCGTCCAAGAGCTGCTCGGCCATTCGGATGTCGCCACCACCATGGTCTACACCCATGTGCTCAAGATGGGCGGCGGCGCGGTGCGCAGCCCGGTGGACCATCTGATGGGTTGGGCCCCCGATGGCCACCTGCCGATGGCGCCGTCGCCGTTGTCGGCCCCGGCCCCGGCATCGGCATCGGTATCGGCACCCGCATCGGCATCCGCATCGGCACCTGCATCAATCGCCGGCTGGCCGCCCGCCGGCCCCCGCAGCCGCCGGCCACCCCGGGCCCGTGAGCCCACCGCGCGCTACACCGTCACCGCATGCTCACCGCCTACGCCGAGTTGCATTGCCGCAGCAGTTTCAGCTTTCTGACCGGCGCCTCGCGGCCCGAGGAACTGGTGCGTCAGGCCCGGGCCCTGGGCTATGCCGCGCTGGCCATCACCGACGAGTGCTCACTGTCAGGCGTGGTGCGGGCCCACGAGGCCGCGCTGGACCAAGGCCTGCACCTGCTGATCGGGGCCCAGATGAACCTCAGCACCAGCCGCGGTGGCGATGGCGTGGTGCTGGCCGGCCATGGCCCACCGCGCCTGGTGCTGCTGGCCCAGACCCGGCGCGGCTACGGCAACCTGGCGCAGTGGATCAGCGTGGCGCGGCGCCGGGCGCCCAAGGGCCAGTACCTGGCGCACCCGTCGGATGTCGAGGGCCGGGTGCCGCATGCGCCCTACCTGGCCGGCCTGCCGGATTGTTTTGCGATCCTGCTGCCGGCCCCGGGCCAGTCTTTCGAGGCCGTGTTTGCCCACGCCATGTGGCTCAAGACCTGGTTCGGGCCAGACCGCTGCGCCATCGCCATCGAGCTGCTCAAGCGCCCGCACGATGACCAGCGCCGCGAGCTGCTGCCGCGGCTGGCGGCGCTGTGCGGCCTGCCGCTGGTGGCTTGCGGCGATGTGCTGATGCATGCCCGCTCGCGCAAGCCCTTGCAGGATGCGCTGGTGGCCACCCGCCTGGGCCGGCCGGTGGCCGACTGCGGCCTGGCGCTGGAGCCCAATGCCGAGGCCCATCTGCGCCCGCGCCAGCGCCTGGCCGGGCTGTACGCGCCGGCCTGGCTGGC
>JANLZT010000120.1:0-3937 GCA_031366465.1 Betaproteobacteria bacterium
CGGCCCGCCGCACAGGGTGCGGAAATCGAACCACACCACGCCACCGGCACGGCGCAAAGCGCGCAGTTCGCGGTGCTCGATGTGCAGCAGCGGGTCTTCGTCGCGGGCTTCGGCCAGGCCGTTGAAGGTGGCCAGCAGCGCCGCATCGGCAAGCGGGCCCAAGGGCGTGGTGTAAAGCTCGGCCCGCTCCAGCGTTTGTTGGCGGTAGTCGGTGCCGGCATCGACGTTGATGACTTCGAGCCTGTCCTTGAGCAGCGCTATGGCCGGCAGGATGCGGTCGCGGTGCAGGCCGTGGGGGTAGAGCCCGTCGGGGTGGAAGTTGCTGGTGGTGATGATCGACACCCGGTTCGCGAACAGGGCATCCAGCAAGCGGTGCAGGATCATCGCGTCGGTCACATCGGCCACATGGAACTCATCGAAGCAGATCAGCCGGAACTTGCGGGCGATGCGCTTGCCCAGTTCGTCCAGCGGGTTGACGGTGCCCTTGAGCTCCTGCAGCTCGCGGTGCACCTCGCGCATGAACTCATGGAAGTGCAGCCGGGTCTTGCGGGTGAGCGGGACGGACTGAAAAAAGCAATCCATCAAGAAGCTCTTGCCCCGCCCAACCCCGCCGTACATGTAGACGCCACGCGGGATGGCCGGGCGCACCAGCATCTTGGTCAGCGCATTGCCGCGCCTCGCCTTGTAGGCGGCCCACTCGTCCTCGCAGCGCGCCAGCGCCGCCACCGCGCGCAGTTGCGCCGGGTCGCTCTGGTAGCCACGCTCGGCGAGCGTGGCCTGGTACAGCGCTAGAACACCCACGCGGTGTTGGCTGTGGGATGACTCAGAAGTTCAGCGCGCGCTTGTCCACCGCCAGCGCGGCCTCTTTGGTGGCCTCGCTCAAGGACGGGTGGGCATGGCAGATGCGCGCGATGTCCTCGGCCGAGGCCTTGAAGGCCATCGCCACCACCGCTTCAGCGATCAGCTCACTGGCCTGCGGGCCGACGATGTGCACGCCCAGGATCTCGTCGGTCTGGGCATCGGCCAGCACCTTGACAAAACCGGTGGTGTCGCCCAGCGCGCGGGCCCGGCCGTTGGCCAGGAAGGGGAACTGCCCCGCCTTGTACGCCAGGCCCTCGGCCTTGAGCTGCTGCTCGGTGCGGCCCACCCAGGCGATCTCGGGCGAGGTGTAGATCACCCAGGGGATGGTGTTGAAGTCGACATGACCATGCTGGCCAGCGATGCGCTCGGCCACCGCCACGCCTTCTTCCTCGGCCTTGTGCGCCAGCATCGGGCCCCGCACCACATCGCCCACCGCCCAGACATTGGGCAAATTGGTGTGGCAGTGGGCATCGACCTCAACCTGGCCGCGCTCATCGAGCTTGAGGCCGACCGCCTCCGGGTTCAGGCCAGCGGTGTGGGCCACCCGGCCTATCGAGACGATCAGGCGCTCAACCTGCAAGGTAGAAGCCGAGCCCTTGGCATTGATGTAGCTGACGGTCACGCCATCGGCCGATGAGGCCACCGCAGTGATCTTGACGCCAAACTCGAACTTCAAGCCCTGCTTCTTGAAGGCCTTGAGCGCCTCCTTGGCCACGCCCTCGTCCGCCGCACCCAGAAAGCCCGGCATCGCCTCCAGGATGGTCACCTGCGCCCCCAGGCGGCGCCAGACCGAGCCCATCTCCAGGCCGATCACGCCCGAGCCGACCACGCCCAGGGTCTTGGGCACTGCGGGCAGGCGCAGCGCGCCGTCGTTGGACAGGATGCGGTCCTCATCGAAGGCCGCGCCGGGCAGCGCCCGGGCACTGGAGCCGGTGGCCACCACCACATGCTGGCCTTGCAGGGTCTCGCTGGCAGCGCCGCTGACGCTGATCTCGTAAAGCCCATCCGCCGCTTTGACAAAGGCGCCGCGGCCGTGGAAGAAGCTGACCTTGTTCTTCTTGAGCAGGTAGAGGATGCCGTCGTTGTTCTGCTTGACCACCGTGTTCTTGCGGCCGACCATTTTGTCGATGTCGATCCGCAGGTCGGACAGGGCGATGCCGTGGTCGGCAAAGTGGTGGCCGGCATGGTCGAAGTACTCGCTCGACTGCAGCAGCGCCTTGCTGGGGATGCAACCGACATTGGTGCAGGTGCCGCCGGGCGCGGGGCCGCCCTGCTCGTTCTGCCAGTCGTCGATGCAGGCCACATTGAAGCCCAGTTGCGCGGCGCGGATCGCGGCGATATAGCCGCCGGGGCCGGCGCCGATGACGATGACGTCGAATTGCTTGGTCATGTTGTTCCGGTTTGGGAGGGGGTCAGCGCGCGAGGTGAGCGGGGCTCACTCGGTCGGCACGAAGATCCAGAGCAATGCGTAGAGCAGCAGGCCGGTGCCACCGAACAGCGCCAGCACGGTGACGATCAAGCGCCAGACCCAGCTTTCCAGGCCGGTGACGGCGGCCAGGCCGCCGCACACCCCGCCCAGCCATTTGTCGGTGGCTGAGCGCCGAAAGCTGTTGACCACCGCCATCGCCGGTGCTGCGCCACCCGCGCCAGCGGCCGACGCCGCGCTGCCATCGAGCAGGCGCTGCTTGGCGCGCTGGAATTCGTCATCCGACAGCACCCCCCGGGTGCGCAATTCATCGAGCTTGTGCAGATCGTCAGCGAGCGACATGGCAGGGTTCCTCGGTCACAAAGACATTGAAGGCCTTCAGATATCGAACAACAGGCGGGCCGGATCTTCCAGCGCGTCTTTCATCGTCACCAGCCCCAGCACGGCCTCGCGGCCGTCGATGATGCGGTGGTCGTAGCTCATCGCCAGGTAGTTGATCGGGCGCACCACCACCTGGCCGTTCTCCACCACCGCGCGGTCCTTGGTGGCGTGCACGCCCAGGATCGCACTCTGCGGCGGGTTGATGATGGGGGTGGACAGCATCGAGCCAAAAGTGCCGCCATTGCTGATCGAGAAGGTGCCGCCGGTCAGCTCGTCGATGCCCAGCTTGCCGTCCTTGGCCTTCTGGCCGTATTCGGCGATCTTTTTCTCGATGTCGGCAAAGCTCATTTGGTCGGCATTGCGGATCACCGGCACCACCAGGCCGCGCGGGCTGCCCACCGCGATGCCGATGTCGAAGTAGCCGTGGTAGACGATGTCATTGCCATCGACGCTGGCATTGAGCACCGGGTACTTCTTGAGTGCGGCGACTGCGGCCTTGACGAAGAAGCTCATGAAGCCGAGCTTGACGCCATGCTCACCCTCGAACCGGTCCTGGAAGCGCTTGCGCATCTCCATCAGCGGGGCCATGTTGACCTCGTTGAAGGTGGTCAGGATGGCATTGGTGGACTGGCTCTGCACCAGGCGCTCGGCGATGCGGGCGCGCAGGCGCGACATCGGCACCCGTTGCTCGGGGCGCTCACCCAGGTTCATGGCCGCCGGTGCGGCCACCGCCGGCAGCAGCTTGGCAATGGCCGGCGCGGCGGGCGCTGCCCGCGGCGCCGACACTGGCACCGGCGCCGGCACCGGCGCTGCGGCAGCGGCGGCCACGGCCGCCAGCACGTCGCCCTTGGTGATGCGGCCATCCTTGCCGGTGCCCGGCACCGAGCCAGCCGCCAGTTGCTGGTCGGCCATCAGCTTGGCGGCGGCAGGCATGGCCACATCGCTCTTGCTGCCGCCGGCAACGGCCTCTGCGGCAGCAGCGGCCGGCGCAGCGGCGGCCACCGCGGCATCCGAGGCCACCGCCTTGACTTCCAGCGGGCTGATCAGGGCCTGGCCGTCGGTGTCGATGCGGGCGATCACCTGCTCGGCCACCACCGTGGCGCCGTCGTCACAGACGATCTGCGCCATCACACCGGCGGCCGGTGCCGGCACCTCCAGCACCACCTTGTCGGTCTCGACCTCGATCAGGATCTCGTCGATGGCGACGGTCTCGCCGGGTTTTTTCTTCCAGGTCAGCAGGGTGGCTTCGGCCACCGATTCAGACAGTTG
>JANLZT010000147.1:0-3431 GCA_031366465.1 Betaproteobacteria bacterium
GTAATTGTTTGAGCGCAGCGCCCACAGGGCGCGAAGCGAGTTTTACGCCGGGCCATGTGGGTGAGCATCGCAAGGCAGTCGGCGCAGCCGACCGCTCCACCGAAGCGCCCCAGCCTGCCCGCACGCCCCTTTGCCGCCGCCAGCACGCGGCACGCAAAGCAGAGGGTGAAAGTCAGCTCAGAGCCCAAACACGACAGCCGATTCGCCGGGCCGGCCAGCAATCAAGAAGGGCCTCGAAAGACCCTTGTGCAGTTCACGGCACAGCCATGGCGGCCGCAGTGCCCAGGCCTCAATCCGCATACTGCCCCGCCGACTTGATCACCGGCCCCCATTTGTTGATCTCGGCCTCGACGAACTTCTTGTGCTCGGCGCCGCCCAGGCGGGCGTCGGTGATCACCACCGCGCCCAGGGCCTCTTCGCGCTTGATGAACTCGGGGTCTTTGAGCGCAGCGCGCAGCGCGCCATTGAGCCTGTCCACCACTGCCTTGGGCGTGCCCTTGGGGGCGTACATGCCGTGCCAGATCGAGACGTTGAAGCCCTTCAGGCCCGACTCGTCCAGCGTCGGCAGCTTGGCCAGCGCTGGCGTGCTCAGGCGCTTGGCGCTGGTGACCGCAAAGGCCTTGACCTTGCCGCCCTCGATCTGCTGGGTGGTGTTGGTGGTCTGGTCGCACATCAGGTCGACCTGGCCGCCCAGCAGGTCGGTCATGGCCGGGGCGGTGCCTTTGTAGGGCACGGTCTGCATGTCCACCGCCAGGCTCTGCTGGAACAGCAGGCCGCACAGGTGTGAGGCTGCGCCCAGGCCGGCATTGGCCAGGTTGATCTTGCCCTTGTTGGCGTCGATCCATTTGCGCAGTTCAGCCATGTTGTTGGCCGGCAGCGTGCTGCGGCCGATCAGCGTCATCGGCACCTCGTTGATCATGCCAACGTACTCAAAATCACCCAGCGTGTCGTAGGGCAGCTTGCGGTACAGCGCGGGCGAGGTGGCCATGCCGATGTGGTGCAGCAGCACGGTGTAGCCGTCCGGCGAGGCCTTGGCCACCTTGGCCGCGCCCAGGGTGCCGCCGGCGCCGCCGACGTTCTCGATGATCACGGTCTGGTTGAGCTGCTTGCGCAGCACGTCGCCCAGGTCGCGGGCCACCTTGTCGGTGGGGCCGCCTGCGGCAAAGGGCACCACGATGGTGACGGGTTTTTCGGGGTAGTCGGCCCAGGCCGCGCCGGCCACGGTGAGCAGGAGACTGGCAATCAAGGGGAATTTCATCGGATGGTCCTGGAGCAACAGTGGAAAAGGCAAGGAGCAAATGCTAGTTTCAGCCAAGGCCAGGCCCGTCTCGGTAATTACCTACCTGCTGGGCCCGGCCGGCGCCGATTGACCGGCGGCTGGATGCACGTCAGCATCCTGCCGCCCCATTGCCTGCGCCGATGGCGCTGCCCCGCTCGCCCCATGGCCCAACTTGCGCTTCGCCTGGCCGGTATTGCTGCCCTGGTACACCCCGATGGCCAGACCACGGTGCTGGATCGCCATGGCGCCCTGCTGGCAGGGCGCCTGGTGCTGGCCGGGCCCCAATCGCGCCAGGCCTTGGCCGGCATGCTCTGGCCCAATGCCCCGGCAGCGCGGGCCGGCGCCAACCTGCGTCAGAGGCTGCTGCGCCTGCGCCAAGGGGCCGGCCAAGCCTGGGTGGTGGGGGACGCGGCCCTGCAACTGGCGCCGGGCGTGGCGGTGCTGCCCTGGCAGGACCCGGCACTGGGCGAGTTGCTGCAAGGCGTCGATGCCGATGCCGAACCTCAATTGGGCGAGTGGCTGGCCTGGGTGCGGCGCCAGCGCCTGACCGATCAGGCCACCGCACTCGCTCAACACGCCGACACGGCCGAAGCCGCCGGAGATCTGGACAGCGCGCTGGCGCTGGCCGAGCGCCTGCTGCGGCTGGACACCCTGGCCGAGGCCGCCCACCGCAGGGTGGCACGGCTGCACTACCTGCGCCACGACACCGCACGCGCCCACACCAGCCTGCTGGCGCTGCGGGCCATGCTGCACGCCGAGTTCGGGGCCAGCCCGAGCGCACGCAGCGTCGAACTTGAAGTCACGCTGCGCCAGGCCGCCACCCCGGTGCCCGAGGGCGCACAGCAAGCCGCCACGCGCCCAGACGACGCCGATCTGCCGGCGGCCCTGTGGCGGCCGCCCCAGCTGGTCGGGCGCGCGCCGGCGCTGGCGGCGCTGCGGGCCGCCAGCGCCAGTGGCGGGGTGGTGGTGGTGTGCGGGCCGCCGGGCCTGGGCAAGACACGCCTGCTGCAAGCGGTGGCGGACAGCCTGCCCATTGGCCAGACCCTGCTGGCGGCGGCGCTGCCGGGCGATGCGGCGCGTCCATTTGCAACGCTGGACCGGCTGGTCGACGCCTTGTCCCGGCAATGCCCTGCCGCAGCGCTGTCCTTGCCGACGGCGGCGGCCGCCAGCGCGCGGCGGCGCGCGCTGGCCCGCGCCCTGATGCACGCCGGTGTGCAGCGCGTGTTGCTGGACGACCTGCACTGGGCCGACGTCGACAGCCTGGCGGTGCTGGAAGCCCTGGCCGCCAGCGGGCCGCTGGCCTGGGTGTTCACCCAACTGCCCACCGACCCTGGCCACGCCTTGGCCACCCTGTGTGACCGCCTGGCCGACGCCGGCCGCCTGCAGCACCTGATGCTGGCGCCGCTGGGCCTTGCGGCGGTCGAGCATCTGCTGCACAGCCTGGCCCTGCCGTGGTTGACGCAAGCCGCGC
Source organism: Betaproteobacteria bacterium (assembly GCA_031366465.1). Lineage (GTDB taxonomy): Bacteria > Pseudomonadota > Gammaproteobacteria > Burkholderiales > Burkholderiaceae_C > Pseudaquabacterium. The sequence goes on from JANLZT010000147.1 coordinate 2,751, forward strand.
AGCCGGCGTTGGCCGAGCGCCTGCTTGCCCAGGTTGGCGGCACACCGGGCTGGTTGCTCGCCACGCTCCGAGCCCTGCCACCGGGCTTGCCCGTGGCCGAGCTGCCCCACCCGCCTGCGGTGGTTCAGGCCATCGAGCATCGCCTGCAGTGCTTGCCGCCGCTGGCCCTGGCACTGGCGCGGGTGCTGGCGGTGGCCGCCGCACCGGCCGATGCCAGCCTGGCCGCCACAGTGATGCGCCAACCGGTGAGCGCGCTGATGGTGTCCTGGTGCAGCTTGGCGTCAAGCCAACTGCTGAGCCAGGACGGGTTCACCCCGGCGCTGGTGCGCCAGGTGGTGCTGGACGGCCTGCCCGGCGCGCTGCGCCAGGGCCTGCATGCCGAGGTGGCGGCTGCCCTGGAAGCCCAGGCGCCCGAGACCCCGGCGGATCCGGCAGCCGTGGCCAGGCACTGGGAGGCCGCCGGCCAGGCGCGCCGCTCAGTACCCTGGTGGTGGCGGGCCGCAGACCAGGCACACCGCCAGTGGCGAGCGCGCGACGAAGCCGACGCCCTGGCCCATGCCATCGCGCACACCGAGGCCGATGCCCCCGCACTGGCCATGGCACTGCTGCTGCGGCAGGCCCGGGTGGTGGTCGAGTCCGACGGCATTGCCGCGCCGCTGGCGCCGCTGGGCCGGGCGCTGC
>JANLZT010000173.1:0-6033 GCA_031366465.1 Betaproteobacteria bacterium
AACAGATCGGCCGCCGCCTTGACCGACTCGACCACCCCGGCCACCTCGCCCTGGGCAAAGCTGCGGCCCACTTCGGGCAGATCGACATAGACCACGTCGCCCAGCGCATCCTGCGCATGCAGCGTGATGCCGACGACAGCGGCCTGGTGGTCCTCAATGTTGATCCATTCGTGGTCGGGGGTGAACAGGGTGGTCTTGGGCAGCCTTCGGAGAGGGGGGTTTCACGCCAGGTCAAGGGGATGCCGGGCGGCCACCGCCCGGCGGGGAACTACCAGACCCTAGCGCTTGTAGCGATGGGGCGTGAAGGGCAGGTTGGCGATGCGCATCGGCAGGCGTTTGCCGCGCAGGTTGGCATACACCTCGTGGCGCAGGCCGGCATGGTTGACCGCCAGGTAAGCCATCGCCACCGGCTCGCCCACGGTGGGGCCCAGGGTGCCGCTGGTGACTCGGCCCAGCGGATGGCCGTGGCCATCGACGATGGGTGTGCCCTCGCGCACCGGCACCCGTTCCAGCCCGATCAGGCCCACGCGTTTTACCGAGGTGCCCATCGCCAACTGGCCCTCGATCACCTTGGCGCCGGGGTAATGGCCGGCGCGGGCGCCACCGGGCCGCCGCACCTTCTGGATCGCCCAGGCCAGTCCGGCCTCGATGGGCGAGGTGCGGGCATCGATGTCGTGGCCGTACAGGCACAGGCCGGCCTCCAGCCGCAAGGTGTCGCGGGCGCCCAGGCCCGCCGGTTTGACCTCGGGCTGGGCCAGCAGCGCTTGCGCCAGCGAGGCTGCCTGGTGGCCGGCCACCGAGATCTCGAAGCCGTCCTCGCCGGTATAGCCCGAGCGGGTGACATAGGCCGGGATATCACCCAGCGCAAACTCGGCCCCGCTCATGAAGGCGAGCGTGGCCACGCCCGGGTGCATGCGCGCCAACGCGGTCACCGCTTGCGGCCCCTGTAGCGCCAGCAGGGCCTGGTCGGGCATCGAAACAACGGTGCAGCGGTGGCCGATCTGGGTGATCAGGTGGCGGGTGTCATCGGCCTTGCAGCCGGCATTGACCACCAGCCACAGGTGGTCGGGCCGGCGCACCACCATCAGGTCGTCCAGCAGGCCGCCCTGAGGATTGGTGAAGAAGGCATAGCGCTGGCGGTCCAGCGCCAGGTCGACCACGTCCTGGGGCACGAGCATCTCAAGTGCCGCCGCAGCGCCATCGCCGCGCAACTGCAATTGGCCCATGTGTGAGACATCGAACAGCGCTGCGGCGGTGCGGCAGTGGCGGTGCTCGGCCAGGATGCCGCCGGGGTAGCTGACCGGCATGTCGTAGCCGGCAAACGCCACCATCTTGGCGCCCAGTTCGGTGTGCAGGGCGTGAAGCGGGGTCTGGCGCAGATCAGCGGTCATGGTTGGCTTTCAAGGGCGCTGCCGGCCACCCACCTGGATCACCAGGGGGTGGAAGGGGGCCCTCGCTGTCCGCTTTACCTGAGAGATTGGCGGGACCGGTGTGGCCGGGATCCCGTTTGCCCCTTCGGTGGGCAGGCCCGCCGGCTGCTTGCGCAAGCCGGCCACCTGCCTCTCTCCAGTGAGGAGCGCCTGTGTGTGCAGACGCCGTGTCAGTCCTTTTGCCTGAGCGTTCGGGGGCTTCAAACCCCTGCGCCTTCGGCGGCGTGGCGGGCGGGCCCGTCACACTCTCTCCTGACATGAGATTCAGTCTAGCACCGGGCTAGCTCAGGCCCGGGCTTGGCGCGCCACCACCATCCGCCGCAATTTGCGCACCGCGCTGTCGACCGTGGTCAGCACCGTCAGCCCGCTGCGCTGGGCCACCAGGGCTGCCGCCCGCGCCAGGCTGAATTGCGCCAGCGCGATCAGCGTGCAACCCTGGGCCTGCAGGGCCAGCGCTGCCGCCACCGCCGCCGCATCATGGCCGGCGGTGTCACCGGCGTCGAGTGCATCCATCGCGCCGGCTGCCAGCGCGCACAGGGGCTGGTGCGCGGCCGAGAACTCGGGCGGCATCGACTGCAGGGTGGGCGCAAAACTGGCCACGAGACCGATGCGGCCGATGCGGCCGATGCGGCCGCCGCGCTGGGCGACCAGGGCCTCGGCCTCTTCGATCATGGCCTGGTTGGGTTTGAGCACCGGCAGCTTGTCGTAGCGCTGCGCCACCGCATCGATGCAGGGGCCGAAGGCCGAGCAGGTGAACAGGATGGCGTCGGCGCCCTGGGCCACGCAGTAGCCGGCCAGGCTGAGGAAGCGCTGGGTCATCGCGTCGTCGAGCCGGCCTGATCGCGCCAGATCGGCCGACAGGCTGTCGTCCAGCAGGTTCATGCGCTCGGCCTCGGGCCAGTCGCGGGCCAGCGCGGCATTGATGGGTGGCGGCGAATGCGCCAGGGCGTGGATCAGGGCGATGCGGGGCATGGCGGGATTGTGGGACGCTGCGACGGTGATCGGCCGCCGGTCAAGGCGAAGGCGCTGAAAGACCCGCCGGTCAGTCACCGGTCGGGACGATCACCACCCCCTGGGCCACCAGGCGCGCCGCCTGGTCGTCGGAATAGCCTAACTCGGCCAGCACCGCCAGCCCATGCTCGCCCAGATGCGGCGCGCCGGCCCGGGGCGCCTGGGCCTGGCCATCGAACAGCGCGGCAGCACGCGCCACCCGCACCCGGCCGACGCTGCCGTTGTCCAGCGCTACCAACACGGCGTTGTGCAGCACCTGGGGGTCGGTCAGCACCTCGGCACGCTCGTTCAGCACGCCCATCGGCACGCCGTGGCGGCGGCAGGCGGCGTCCAGCGTGGCGCGGTCGAACTGGGCCATCAGCGGCTCCAGCAACAGCCGCAGTTCAGCGCCGTGGCGGTAGCGTGCCGGCTGGCTGGAAAAACGCGGGTCCAGCGCCAGGTCGGGCTGGCCCAGGGCCTTGCACAGGCCGATGAACTCGTCTTGCCGCGGCGCCATCGTCGCGACAAAGCCGTCGGCGGTGCGCCAGGGCCGCTGGGTGGCGCCAAACTCGGGAAAGGGCGCTGGCGGCGCGTCCAGAAAGACATGGTTGTACATCGCGTCGGGCCACTGGAAGGCCAGCGTGGCGTCCAGCATTGCCACCTCCACCCGGCGGCCCTGGCCGTCGCGGCTGCGCGCAAACAGCGCGGCGGTCACGGCCTGGGCGGCAGTGAGCGCGGTGACCTTGTCGCAAACCGTGGTGGCCAGCATCACCGGGCTGCCGGTGTGGGGGTCGCGCTGCGACGCGGCCACCCCGCCCACCGCCTGGATCACCGCGTCATAGGCCTTGTCGCCGGCGCGCGGGCCGGAGGCGCCAAAGCCGGTGATCGACAGCCGGATCAGGCCGGGGAAACGCGCCGCAAGGTCGGCATCGGCCAGGCCCAGCCGGGCCATCACGCCGGGGCGGAAGTTCTCGATCAGCTCATCGGCCCGGGCGATCAGGGCCAGCACCACCTCGCGCGCGGCGGGTGCTTTGAGATCCAGCGCGATGCAGCGCTTGCCGCGGTTGGCGGCGATGAAGCTCGACGACAGGTCGCCCTTGGTGTGGCCGATCAGGCGCGCGGTGTCGCCCTCGGGCGATTCGACCTTGATGACCTCGGCGCCCTGGTCGGCCAGCAGGGTGGCGGCCATCGGGCCCGAGAACACCGTGGACAGATCGACGATGCGGATGCCATGCAGGGGTGGGGTCATGGGGGTGTGCCCAGCAAGTGTCAGGGCCCGCAACGCGGGCCCTGTGTCAAGCAAACGCCGCAGATCCGGCTCCGCCGGTCTGCTGGCGTTGCCCCCTGCGTTGCCCCATTTTCGGGGAAGCGCCGCAGGCGCTTCGGGGGTGGGGGCCCAGGAGCTTGCCCGCAAGCATGCGGGCAGAGCCTTCGCCAGGCACTCGCCAGCCCGAAGGGGCTGGCTCGGTCCGGGCTCAGCGCCCGTAGACCTTGCCAAACAGCTGCCAGGTCTTGCCGTCGAACTTCATCAATTGCTCGCGCTCGATCGGGTAAAAGTCATCCGGCCCGGTCTTGAGGTTGACGCCCGGCAGCAGCATCGGCAGCGTCATGTCCAGGCTGGCGGCCTGCTTCATGATGTTGTCGCGGGTGAGGTTGTCACCGGCTTGCTTGAGCACCTGCACCAGGGTCTGCGCCACGGTGTAGCCGTAGACGTTGAAGTTGTCCTTCAGGTCGCCGCTGGGGTGGTATTTCTTCATGTAGGCCAGCCAGTCGTCCCACTCCTTGCCCTTCTGGAACTGCGGGTCGGTCGGGTCCTTGATGTAGCCGGCGGTGATGATGCCGATTGACGCCTCGATGCCGGCCGGCACCAGCACCGAACCCACTGCGCTGGAAACGCTGTTGAGGTAGTGCGCCGGCTTCCAGCCCAGTTCGGCCGCCTTCTTGATGGCTTGGGCCGCAAACTTGGGCGTGGTGATGTTGAAGAAGGTGTCGGCGCCCGAGGCCTTGAGCGACACCATCTGGCTGTCCACCGTGGGGTCGGTGACCTCGTAGCTGATCGTGCTGACGATCATGGCCTTGGCCTTGTCGCCCAGGCCGTCCTCAAAGCCCTTCAGGTAGTCTTTGCCGTAGTCGTCGTTCTGGTAAAGGATGGCAATCTTGGCGCCGGGTTTGGTATCCAGGATGTGCGCGGCATAGATCTTGGCCTCGCTCTGGTAGTTGGGCTGCCAGCCCATGGTCCAGGGGAAGTTCTTGGGGTCGCCCCACTTGGTGGCGCCGGTGGCCACAAAGAGCTGCGGCACCTTCTTGCTGTTCATGTATTTGTGGATGGCGCTGTTGGGCGGCGTGCCCAGGGTCTGGAAGACCAGCAGCACCTCTTCTTCTTCCACCAGCTTGCGCGCCTGCTCCACCGTCTTGGCCGGGTTGTAGCCGTCGTCCAGGGTGATGAACTTGACCATCCGGCCATTGATGCCGCCCTCGGCATTGACCTTTTCGAAGTAGGCGCCAATCGACTTGCCGATGGCCCCATAGGCCGATGCCGGGCCCGAATAGGGGTTGATGTGGCCGACCTTGATTTCTTTGTCGGTCGCGCCCTGGTCGTATTTCTTCTGGGCCAGCGCCGACGGGGTGCCGGTGGCCAGGGCCAGGGCCGCCAGGGCGAGGGAGAGGATGTTCAAGCGCATGGTGGGATTGCTCCAGGGACGGAAGATAGCGATTGAACGACGGCACAGGGCGGCCGCTTGTCCGGATCAACCCTCGGGCACCGTGAACCGGTGGCCGGCAGCAAAACGGGCTCGCCAGCGAGCCCGTTCAGGGTGCGGCGGCGCTGAGGCCTAGCGCCCGTAGACCTTGCCGAACAGTTGCCAGGTCTTGCCGTCGAACTTGGCCAGTTGCTCACGCTCGATCGGGTAGAAGTCGTCCGGCCCGGTCTTCACGTTCACGCCCGGCAGCAGCATCGGCAGCGTCATGTCCAGGCTGGCGGCCTGTTTCATGATGTTGTCGCGTGTCAGGTTGTCGCCGGCCTGCTTGATGACCTGCACCAGTGTCTGCGCCACGGTGTAGCCGTAGACATTGAAGTTGTCGTTCATCGCCCCGGTGGGATGGTACTTTTTCATCCAGGCCACCCAGTCGTCCCATTCCTTGCCCTTCTGGAACTGCGGGTCGGTCGGGTCCTTGATGTAGGAGGCGGTGATCAGGCCGATGCTGTTGTCGATGCCGGCCGGCGTCAGTACCGAGCCAACGGCGGATGAGACGCTGTTGAGGTAGTGCACCGGCTTCCACCCCATCTCGGCGGCTTTCTTGATCGCCTGCGCCGCGAACTTGGGCGTCGTGATGTTGAAGAACACGTCGGCACCGGACGCCTTGAGCGAGACCATCTGGCTGTCCACGGTCGGGTCCGTCACCTCGTAGGAGATCTTGGAGACAATCATCGAGCTGGCCTTTGCCCCCAAACCATCCTCGAACCCCTTCAGGTAGTCCTTGCCGTAGTCGTCGTTCTGGTACAGGATGGCGACCTTGCCATTGGGCTTGGTGTCGAGCAGGTGCGCGGCGTAGATCTTTGCCTCCGACTGGTAGTTGGGTTGCCAGCCCATGGTGTAGGGAAAGTTCTTCGGGT